>NZ_CVTV01000046.1:0-277546 GCF_900004865.1 Pseudomonas sp. 37 R 15
AAGATTATCAGCATCACAAGTTACTCCGCGAGAAATCAAAGATGTAACCAACGATTGCTGAGCCAAGTTTAGGGTTTCTTAAAAACCCAAAGATGTTTGAACTGAAGAGTTTGATCATGGCTCAGATTGAACGCTGGCGGCAGGCCTAACACATGCAAGTCGAGCGGTAGAGAGAAGCTTGCTTCTCTTGAGAGCGGCGGACGGGTGAGTAAAGCCTAGGAATCTGCCTGGTAGTGGGGGATAACGTTCGGAAACGGACGCTAATACCGCATACGTCCTACGGGAGAAAGCAGGGGACCTTCGGGCCTTGCGCTATCAGATGAGCCTAGGTCGGATTAGCTAGTTGGTGAGGTAATGGCTCACCAAGGCGACGATCCGTAACTGGTCTGAGAGGATGATCAGTCACACTGGAACTGAGACACGGTCCAGACTCCTACGGGAGGCAGCAGTGGGGAATATTGGACAATGGGCGAAAGCCTGATCCAGCCATGCCGCGTGTGTGAAGAAGGTCTTCGGATTGTAAAGCACTTTAAGTTGGGAGGAAGGGCAGTTACCTAATACGTGATTGTTTTGACGTTACCGACAGAATAAGCACCGGCTAACTCTGTGCCAGCAGCCGCGGTAATACAGAGGGTGCAAGCGTTAATCGGAATTACTGGGCGTAAAGCGCGCGTAGGTGGTTTGTTAAGTTGGATGTGAAATCCCCGGGCTCAACCTGGGAACTGCATTCAAAACTGACTGACTAGAGTGTGGTAGAGGGTGGTGGAATTTCCTGTGTAGCGGTGAAATGCGTAGATATAGGAAGGAACACCAGTGGCGAAGGCGACCACCTGGACCAACACTGACACTGAGGTGCGAAAGCGTGGGGAGCAAACAGGATTAGATACCCTGGTAGTCCACGCCGTAAACGATGTCAACTAGCCGTTGGGAGCCTTGAGCTCTTAGTGGCGCAGCTAACGCATTAAGTTGACCGCCTGGGGAGTACGGCCGCAAGGTTAAAACTCAAATGAATTGACGGGGGCCCGCACAAGCGGTGGAGCATGTGGTTTAATTCGAAGCAACGCGAAGAACCTTACCAGGCCTTGACATCCAATGAACTTTCTAGAGATAGATTGGTGCCTTCGGGAACATTGAGACAGGTGCTGCATGGCTGTCGTCAGCTCGTGTCGTGAGATGTTGGGTTAAGTCCCGTAACGAGCGCAACCCTTGTCCTTAGTTACCAGCACGTTATGGTGGGCACTCTAAGGAGACTGCCGGTGACAAACCGGAGGAAGGTGGGGATGACGTCAAGTCATCATGGCCCTTACGGCCTGGGCTACACACGTGCTACAATGGTCGGTACAGAGGGTTGCCAAGCCGCGAGGTGGAGCTAATCCCACAAAACCGATCGTAGTCCGGATCGCAGTCTGCAACTCGACTGCGTGAAGTCGGAATCGCTAGTAATCGCGAATCAGAATGTCGCGGTGAATACGTTCCCGGGCCTTGTACACACCGCCCGTCACACCATGGGAGTGGGTTGCACCAGAAGTAGCTAGTCTAACCTTCGGGAGGACGGTTACCACGGTGTGATTCATGACTGGGGTGAAGTCGTAACAAGGTAGCCGTAGGGGAACCTGCGGCTGGATCACCTCCTTAATCGACGACATCAGCTGCTCCATAAGTTCCCACACGAATTGCTTGATTCATTGAAGAAGACGATAGAAGCAGCTTCAAGCTTTGAGCTACAAGCTTCAAGTTTGATTGCGTAACGCATCAAAATTGGGTCTGTAGCTCAGTTGGTTAGAGCGCACCCCTGATAAGGGTGAGGTCGGCAGTTCGAATCTGCCCAGACCCACCAATTTTAGTGTCGCAACCCGTTTAAAAGCGGGGCCATAGCTCAGCTGGGAGAGCGCCTGCCTTGCACGCAGGAGGTCAACGGTTCGATCCCGTTTGGCTCCACCATTAACTGCTTCTGCTGTTAGAGTTTAGAAATGAATATTCTGAAGTGAATATTGATTTCTAGTCTTTGATTAGATCGTTCTTTAAAAATTTGGGTATGTGATAGAAAGATAGACTGAACGTTACTTTCACTGGTAACGGATCAGGCTAAGGTAAAATTTGTGAGTTCTCTTAACGAGAAATTCGAATTTTCGGCGAATGTTGTCTTCACAGTATAACCAGATTGCTTGGGGTTATATGGTCAAGTGAAGAAGCGCATACGGTGGATGCCTTGGCAGTCAGAGGCGATGAAAGACGTGGTAGCCTGCGAAAAGCTTCGGGGAGTCGGCAAACAGACTTTGATCCGGAGATGTCTGAATGGGGGAACCCAGCCATCATAAGATGGTTATCTTACGCTGAATACATAGGCGTAAGAGGCGAACCAGGGGAACTGAAACATCTAAGTACCCTGAGGAAAAGAAATCAACCGAGATTCCCTTAGTAGTGGCGAGCGAACGGGGACTAGCCCTTAAGTGGCTTTGAGATTAGCGGAACGCTCTGGAAAGTGCGGCCATAGTGGGTGATAGCCCTGTACGCGAAAATCTCTTAGTCATGAAATCGAGTAGGACGGAGCACGAGAAACTTTGTCTGAATATGGGGGGACCATCCTCCAAGGCTAAATACTACTGACTGACCGATAGTGAACTAGTACCGTGAGGGAAAGGCGAAAAGAACCCCGGAGAGGGGAGTGAAATAGATCCTGAAACCGTATGCGTACAAGCAGTGGGAGCCCACTTTGTTGGGTGACTGCGTACCTTTTGTATAATGGGTCAGCGACTTATTTTCAGTGGCGAGCTTAACCGAATAGGGGAGGCGTAGCGAAAGCGAGTCTTAATAGGGCGTCTAGTCGCTGGGAATAGACCCGAAACCGGGCGATCTATCCATGGGCAGGTTGAAGGTTGGGTAACACTAACTGGAGGACCGAACCGACTACCGTTGAAAAGTTAGCGGATGACCTGTGGATCGGAGTGAAAGGCTAATCAAGCTCGGAGATAGCTGGTTCTCCTCGAAAGCTATTTAGGTAGCGCCTCATGTATCACTGTAGGGGGTAGAGCACTGTTTCGGCTAGGGGGTCATCCCGACTTACCAAACCGATGCAAACTCCGAATACCTACAAGTGCCGAGCATGGGAGACACACGGCGGGTGCTAACGTCCGTCGTGAAAAGGGAAACAACCCAGACCGTCAGCTAAGGTCCCAAAGTTATGGTTAAGTGGGAAACGATGTGGGAAGGCTTAGACAGCTAGGAGGTTGGCTTAGAAGCAGCCACCCTTTAAAGAA
The DNA here is from genome assembly GCF_900004865.1 of Pseudomonas sp. 37 R 15. NCBI lineage: Bacteria > Pseudomonadati > Pseudomonadota > Gammaproteobacteria > Pseudomonadales > Pseudomonadaceae > Pseudomonas > Pseudomonas sp. 37 R 15. The sequence goes on from NZ_CVTV01000046.1 coordinate 3,258, forward strand.
AGCGTAATAGCTCACTAGTCGAGTCGGCCTGCGCGGAAGATGTAACGGGGCTCAAACCATACACCGAAGCTACGGGTATCACGTAAGTGATGCGGTAGAGGAGCGTTCTGTAAGCCTGTGAAGGTGAGTTGAGAAGCTTGCTGGAGGTATCAGAAGTGCGAATGCTGACATGAGTAACGACAATGGGTGTGAAAAACACCCACGCCGAAAGACCAAGGTTTCCTGCGCAACGTTAATCGACGCAGGGTTAGTCGGTCCCTAAGGCGAGGCTGAAAAGCGTAGTCGATGGAAAACAGGTTAATATTCCTGTACTTCTGGTTATTGCGATGGAGGGACGGAGAAGGCTAGGCCAGCTTGGCGTTGGTTGTCCAAGTTTAAGGTGGTAGGCTGAGATCTTAGGTAAATCCGGGATCTTAAGGCCGAGAGCTGATGACGAGTTATCTTTTAGATGACGAAGTGGTTGATGCCATGCTTCCAAGAAAAGCTTCTAAGCTTCAGGTAACCAGGAACCGTACCCCAAACCGACACAGGTGGTTGGGTAGAGAATACCAAGGCGCTTGAGAGAACTCGGGTGAAGGAACTAGGCAAAATGGCACCGTAACTTCGGGAGAAGGTGCGCCGGTGAGGGTGAAGGACTTGCTCCGTAAGCTCATGCCGGTCGAAGATACCAGGCCGCTGCGACTGTTTATTAAAAACACAGCACTCTGCAAACACGAAAGTGGACGTATAGGGTGTGACGCCTGCCCGGTGCCGGAAGGTTAATTGATGGGGTTAGCTAACGCGAAGCTCTTGATCGAAGCCCCGGTAAACGGCGGCCGTAACTATAACGGTCCTAAGGTAGCGAAATTCCTTGTCGGGTAAGTTCCGACCTGCACGAATGGCGTAACGATGGCGGCGCTGTCTCCACCCGAGACTCAGTGAAATTGAAATCGCTGTGAAGATGCAGTGTATCCGCGGCTAGACGGAAAGACCCCGTGAACCTTTACTATAGCTTTGCACTGGACTTTGAATTTGCTTGTGTAGGATAGGTGGGAGGCTTTGAAGCGTGGACGCCAGTCTGCGTGGAGCCAACCTTGAAATACCACCCTGGCAACTTTGAGGTTCTAACTCAGGTCCGTTATCCGGATCGAGGACAGTGTATGGTGGGTAGTTTGACTGGGGCGGTCTCCTCCTAAAGAGTAACGGAGGAGTACGAAGGTGCGCTCAGACCGGTCGGAAATCGGTCGTAGAGTATAAAGGCAAAAGCGCGCTTGACTGCGAGACAGACACGTCGAGCAGGTACGAAAGTAGGTCTTAGTGATCCGGTGGTTCTGTATGGAAGGGCCATCGCTCAACGGATAAAAGGTACTCCGGGGATAACAGGCTGATACCGCCCAAGAGTTCATATCGACGGCGGTGTTTGGCACCTCGATGTCGGCTCATCACATCCTGGGGCTGAAGCCGGTCCCAAGGGTATGGCTGTTCGCCATTTAAAGTGGTACGCGAGCTGGGTTTAGAACGTCGTGAGACAGTTCGGTCCCTATCTGCCGTGGACGTTTGAGATTTGAGAGGGGCTGCTCCTAGTACGAGAGGACCGGAGTGGACGAACCTCTGGTGTTCCGGTTGTCACGCCAGTGGCATTGCCGGGTAGCTATGTTCGGAATAGATAACCGCTGAAAGCATCTAAGCGGGAAACTAGCCTCAAGATGAGATCTCACTGGAACCTTGAGTTCCCTGAAGGGCCGTCGAAGACTACGACGTTGATAGGTTGGGTGTGTAAGCGCTGTGAGGCGTTGAGCTAACCAATACTAATTGCCCGTGAGGCTTGACCATATAACACCCAAGCAATTTGACTACTCTAACGAGCATCAGATTGCGGTGTGTGAAGACGAGATGAACCGAAAGTTCGAAGACTCACAAAACACCGACAGCTGTCACATACCCAATTTGCTGAAGCGAGGCCATCAGGCCACGACTCAGTACCCGAATTTCTTGACGACCATAGAGCATTGGAACCACCTGATCCCATCCCGAACTCAGCAGTGAAACGATGCATCGCCGATGGTAGTGTGGGGTTTCCCCATGTGAGAGTAGGTCATCGTCAAGATTAAATTCCGAAACCCCAATTGCGAAAGCAGTTGGGGTTTTGTTTTGGGCGCTCGAAAAGTACCAAGGCGCTCATAGCCATGGTCTTCAGTGCTAAAGTCCACGCCTCGATTTTTGCTTTTCCAAGGAAGCCGTTATGCCGGGTGCAACGTCCCTCAGCGCAGGATTCATGGTGGTTCACGGTAACCGCCTGGACGAGCTGCGCAGCCTGGTAGTCAGCTGGATGCGTCGTTATCCCCTGGCGCCTTTGGAGAATGAAATTGCTCTGGTCCAAAGCAATGGCATCGCCCAATGGCTCAAGCTTGCCCTGGCCGAAGATCCCCAGGCAGACGATATGGGGGGCTGTGGCATCGCAGCGGCAATCGATGTGCAATTGCCCGGCAGTTTCATGTGGCAGCTCTATCGCATGGTGCTGGGGCGTGACGAAATCCCCCCCAAGTCTCTGCTTGATAAGGCCCCGCTGACGTGGCGACTCATGCGTCTGCTCCCGGAGCTTATTGATCAGCCCCATTTTGAGCCGTTGCAACGCTTCCTGACCCACGACACCGACCTGCGCAAACGCTACCAGCTCGCCGAGCGCCTGGCCGACTTGTTCGACCAATACCAGGTGTATCGCGCCGATTGGCTGGAAGATTGGGCTGCAGGGCGCCATCAGTTACGCAACGGGCGCGGCGAATCCAAACCCCTTAACCCTGCCAACTGCTGGCAAGCTGAGTTATGGCGCGCGCTGTTGCTTGACGTGGGAGCGCAGGGCATGGCCGAGAGCCGTGCCGGCGTTCACCAACGCTTTATCGAACGCATCAACACGCTTGAGCAAGCGCCGCCTGGCTTACCGTCCCGAGTGATCGTCTTCGGCATTTCATCGCTGCCCGCCCAGGCGCTCGAAGCACTGGCAGGCCTGGCCCGTTTTAGCCAAGTGTTGCTGTGCGTGCACAACCCTTGCCGCCATCATTGGTCGGACATCGTGGCCGACAAGGACCTGCTGCGTAACGAGTACAAGCGCCAGGCGCGCAAAGCAGGCATGCCCGTCACCATAGACCCACACACCTTGCACCAGCACGCTCATCCGCTGCTCGCCGCCTGGGGCAAGCAAGGCCGTGACTACATCAGCCTGTTGGACAGTTATGACGACCCCAACAGCTACCGCGCCGCCTTCCGTGATGGTCGTATCGACCTGTTCAGCGACAGCCAACCCACCACGCTGCTCAACCAGCTTCAGGACGACATCCTCGAACTGCGCCCACTCGATGAGACCCGTGAGTTCTGGCCGGCGGTCGATCTGACACGCGACGCATCCATTCGCTTTCACATCGCCCACAGCGCCCAACGCGAAGTGGAGATTCTCCACGACCAATTACTCCAACGTTTCAGCGCCGACCCCACTTTGCGCCCTCGGGACATCATCGTCATGGTCCCCGACGTCGACAGCTACGCGCCGCACATTCGCGCGGTTTTCGGTCAACTGGAAAGAAACGACCCACGCTTCATTCCGTTCACCCTGACAGACCAGGGGCAACGCGGTCGTGACCCGCTGTTGATCGCGGTCGAGCACCTGCTCAAACTCCCCGACAGCCGTTTTCCAGTCAGCGAAATTCTCGACCTGCTGGATGTCCCCGCCCTGCGCGAACGTTTCGCCATCAATGAGCGCGACCTGCCTACACTGCATCGCTGGATTGAAGGCGCGGGCATCCGCTGGGGGCTCAACGCCGAACAGCGTGCGGGCCTGGGGCTGCCCGCAGAACTTGAGCAGAACAGCTGGCGATTCGGCCTGCGGCGGATGCTGCTGGGCTACGCCGTCGGTACGGGTGTGGCGTGCGAAGGCATCGAGCCTTACGACGAGATCGGAGGGCTTGATGCGGCGCTGATTGGTCCACTGGTCGCCTTGCTCGACGCCTTAAACGACGCGCACCAGGCGCTGTCGCAACCGGCACCTCCCCACGTGTGGGGCGAGCGTCTGCAACGCTTGATGCAGCTGTTTTTCCTGCCCGGCAGCGAGCACGATGACTACCTGCTTGGCCAGCTTGAACAGTTAAGAGAGACCTGGCTGGAAACCTGCGAATCCGTCGGCCTGCAAGACGAATTACCCCTCACCGTGGTCCGTGAGGCGTGGTTGGCGGGGCTTGACCAAGGCCGCCTGTCCCAACGCTTCCTTGCGGGCGCGGTCAATTTTTGTACCTTGATGCCCATGCGCGCGATCCCGTTCAAGCTGGTCTGTCTGCTCGGCATGAATGACGGTGACTACCCGCGTGCCCAGCCGCCGCTTGACTTTGACCTGATGGGCAGCGACTACCGTCCCGGCGATCGTTCGCGCCGTGAAGACGATCGCTACCTGCTGCTCGAAGCCCTGCTTTCCGCGCGCGACCAGCTCTACATCAGTTGGGTCGGCCGCAGCATCCGCGACAACAGCGATCGCCCGGCCTCGGTGCTGATCGGCCAACTGCGCGACCACCTCGCCAGCGGCTGGCATAACGCCCAGAGCGATCACTCCCTGATCGACGCAATGACCCAGGAACACCCGCTCCAACCGTTCAGCGCCCGCTACTTCCATGAAGGCGACCCGCTGTTCAGTTATGCCCGCGAATGGCAATTGCTGCATCAAGCCCCTGCTGCAATCGCACATGACCAGGCGTTGGCACCGCACCACCAGGAAGAGCCCCTGAGTCTCGGCCAGTTACAGGATTTCCTGCGCAATCCGGTCAAACATTTCTTCAGTCAACGCCTGAAAGTGTTCTTTGAAGCCGCCGAAGTACCGCTGGCCGACGAAGAACCCTTCGTCCTCGACGCACTGCAACGCTACACCCTCAGCGACAGCCTGCTCAACGCTGCACTGGCCCGGCCCGACCAGCTTGATCAGGCGCTCAACGCCCAAGCCTTGCGCCTGCAAGGCAGCGGCCTGCTGCCGATGGTCGGCTTCGGCGAATGCCTGCGCCACGAGCTGATCGAGCCGTTGCCGGACCTGCTGCAACGCTACCAACACCTCCTGGCGCTCTGGCCAACCCCGCACATTGGCGCGCAACCGATCAGTTTCGCGTACCAGGGCATTCAGCTCGAAGGCTGGATCAGCGGCCTGCACCGGCGCAGTGATGGCGGCCTGTTAAGCGTGACCACCCTCCCCAACAGCATCGGCTCGATCAAAACGCGCAAGTGGCACCGCCTGATTCGCCCCTGGGTCAATCATGTGGTCGCCTGTGCCTGTGGCGTGCCGTTGAGTACCGGCTTGGTGGCCAGTGACGACACCTTGCTGCTCGCCCCGTTGGACACGGCCATCGCGCAGAACCTCCTCGGTGACTTGCTGCTCGCCTGGCACACCGGCATGAGTAAACCGCTGCCCGTCGCGGTAAAAACCGCCTTTGCCTGGCTCGGCCAGACCGATCCGGCCAAAGCCCAGGCCGCTGCCAGCAAGGCCTACGAGGGCGACGGTATCACCACCGACGGCGAACGCCGCGAAACGCCCGCGCTGACCCGCCAGTTCCCCGACTACACCACGCTGGTCGCCAGCGAAGAGTTCGAAGGCTGGTGCGAAACCTTGTATCGCCCGCTGATCAACGCGCCTTGGCGTTCATTGTCCAGCGAGGAGGCCGGCGCATGACCAGCAAACCCTTGGCCCTGGCCTTTCCGCTCAAAGGCAGCCAGCTGATTGAAGCCAGCGCCGGCACCGGCAAAACCTTCACGATTTCGGCCCTGTACCTGCGCCTGGTGCTCGGCAACGGTGGCGATGAGTCCGGTTTCGGCCGTGAACTGCTACCGCCGCAAATCCTCGTGGTGACCTTCACCGACGCCGCCACCAAGGAGCTGCGTGAACGTATCCGTATCCGTCTGGCAGAGGCCGCGCGGTTTTTCCGCGACGAAATCGAGCAGCCCGACGCCTTGATCGCCGACCTGCGTCACCAATACCCCGTGGAACAGTGGCCCGCCTGCGCCAATCGGCTGGACATTGCCGCGCAGTGGATGGACGAAGCCGCCGTCTCGACGATTCACAGTTGGTGCCAGCGCATGCTGCGCGAACACGCTTTCGACAGCGGCAGCCTGTTTACCCAGACCCTGGAAACCGACCACAGCGACTTGCTCGGTGAAGTGCTGCGCGACTACTGGCGCCTGTTCTGCTACCCGATGCGTGACGACGCGCTCAACTGGGTGCGTAACAACTGGGGCGGACCGGCCGCCTTGATGCCACGGGTGCGCGCGTTGTTCGGCAGTGAGCGGCCCGCCGAAGACAGCCGCGAGCCCGCCGAAATAATCTCTGCCTGCCTGCAAGAGCGTCGCGAGGCATTGGCCAGCATCAAGGCGCCTTGGCAACAATGGGCCGTCGAGCTGCGTGATCTGTGCCTGCAAGCCGTGGCCGCCAAAGCGGTCGATGGACGCAAAATGCAGGCGCGTTATTTCGAGCCCTGGTTTGAAAAAATCAGTGCCTGGGCCGCCGACGAAACCCTGGAGCAACTGGATATTGGCACCGGCTTTACCCGGCTGACCCCCGAGGGTATGGCCGAAGCCTGGAAAGGCGAGCCGCCACGGCATCCCGGCATCGACGCCATGGCCGGTCTGAAAGCGGCCCTTGACGCACTGCCGACCCCGGACGCCACGGTGTTGCAACACGCCGCCGCCTGGGTGGGCAAGCGCTTCGAAGAAGAGAAGCGGCGTCGCGCTGAAATGGGCTTCGACGACATGCTGATCCGCCTCAACGCCGCGCTCCAGGCTGACGGCGGCGAGCGCCTCGCCAGCGTGATCCGCGAGCAATTCCCGGTGGCCTTGATCGATGAATTCCAGGACACCGATCCGGTGCAATACAGCATCTTCGACAGTATTTACCGCATCGAAGAAAACCACCTGGACAGCGGCCTGTTCCTGATCGGCGACCCCAAGCAGGCGATCTACGCCTTTCGGGGCGCGGACATCTACACCTACCTGCGCGCCCGGCAGTCCACCACCGGTCGCCACCATACGTTGGGCACCAACTTCCGCTCCAGCCACGCAATGGTCGAAGCGGTAAACCACCTGTTCCAGCGCGCGGAAACCGGCCGCGGCGCGTTCCTGTTTCGTGAGCTCGACGGCCGTAACCCGGTGCCGTTCCACTCGGTGCTGTCCCAAGGCCGCAAAGAGCAGCTGCAGGTCGACGGCCAGACGCTGCCGGCAATGAACCTTTGGCATTTAGCCACCGACCAACCGATTTCCAATGTGCTGTATCGCCAACAACTGGCCGCCGCTTGCGCCACGCACATTGTCGAGTTGCTCAAGGGTGGCCAGCAGGGCACCGCAGGCTTTGCAACGGATGACACCTTCACAGGCGTGCTGCCGGCAGACATCGCCATCCTCGTGCGAGACGGCAAGGAAGCCCAGGCCGTGCGCGCCGAGTTGGCGGCACGGGGCGTGCGCAGCGTGTACCTGTCGGACAAGGACTCGGTCTTCGCCGCCCAGGAAGCCCACGACCTGCTGGCCTGGCTCAAGGCCTGCGCCGAGCCGGACGTCGAGCGCCCGCTGCGAGCGGCCCTGGCCTGCGTCACCTTGAACCTGTCACTGACGGAACTGGAGCGTCTGAACCAGGATGAACTGGCGTGGGAAAGCCGCGTGATGCAGTTCCGGGGCTACCGCTCGATCTGGCGCGCCCAAGGCGTGCTGCCGATGCTGCGTCGCCTGCTGCATGACTTCAAGCTGCCGCAAACCCTGATCGCCCGGAGCGATGGCGAGCGTGTGCTGACCAACCTGCTGCACCTCAGTGAGCTGCTGCAACAGGCCGGGTCGGAACTGGACGGCGAGCAGGCGCTGATTCGCCACCTTGCCGAGCACCTGGCGCTGTCGGGCCAGGCCGGTGAAGAGCAGATCCTGCGCCTGGAAAGTGACGAGCAGTTGGTCAAGGTGGTGACGATCCACAAATCCAAGGGCCTGGAATACGACCTGGTGTTCCTGCCCTTCATCTGCTCGACCAAACCGGTGGACGGCACGCGCTTGCCGCTGCACTACCACGACGCGCAGGGCAAATCCCACGTCAGCCTGCGGCCTACCGCTGAGTTGATCGCCCAGGCCGACGATGAGCGCTTGGCCGAAGACCTGCGCTTGCTGTACGTCGCCCTGACCCGCGCCAAACATGCCTGCTGGCTGGGCATCGCCGACCTCAAGCGGGGCAATAGCAGCAGCTCCGTGCTGCACCTGTCGGCGTTGGGCTATCTGCTGGGTGCCGGTGCGCTGTTGGGTGAGTCCGCCGGCCTGGCGCGCTGGTTGCTGGATGTGCAGCAGGGTTGCCCGGCCATCAGCTATGCCCAGGTGCCCGCAGCGCAAGACATCGTGTTCCACCCTCCGCGCAACGAAGCGACCTTGCTGGCTGCGCTGTTGCCCAAACGCAAGGCGGCGGAGAACTGGTGGATTGCGTCCTACAGCGCCTTGCGCATTGGCGACAGCATGAGCGCCGCCAGTCTCGAGGCGCCTGAAAGCCCGCAGGCGCAGAAACTGTTCGATGACGAACGCCTGGATCCCGACGCACCGCGTGAAGTGGTGGCGTCCGGCGGTGATATTCATCGATTCCCACGCGGTCCGAATCCAGGCACTTTCCTTCACGGCTTGTTGGAGTGGGCCGGTGAAGAGGCTTTCAACGTCAGCCCCGAGGCCATTGAAAAGGCCGTCGGAGCGCGTTGCAATCGGCGCAATTGGGAAGGCTGGATCGTCACCCTCAGCGCCTGGCTTGGCCACTTGTTGCACGCGCCGCTGCCCCTGTACGCCGACCGGGTCAGCCTCAGCGCGCTGCAGCACTACCAGATCGAAATGGAATTCTGGTTCGCCAGCCATAAAGTCGACGTGCTCGCCCTCGACAAATTGGTGTGCCAGTACACCCACCACGGCGTCTCACGCGTGGCGGCCGAGCCGGTGTTGCTCAACGGCATGTTCAAAGGCTTTATCGACCTGACCTTCGAGCACGATGGCCGTTATTACGTGGCTGACTACAAATCCAACTGGCTCGGGCCTGACGATTCGGCCTACACCATGGAAGCCATGGAACAGTCGATCCTCGAGCATCGGTACGACCTGCAATACGTACTTTACCTGCTGGCCCTGCATCGCCAACTCAAGGCGCGCCTGCCGGATTACGACTACGAACGCCACGTCGGCGGCGCCCTCTACCTGTTCCTGCGCGGAACGCAGTCGGCGACCCAGGGCGCGTACTTCACCCGGCCGCCGCGTGAGCTGATCGAAGGGCTGGACCTGTTGTTCCAGGGCAAGCCTATCCCGCCAAAAGCCGAGCCCGCCTGGGAACAAGGAGTGCTGCTATGAGCCTGTCGCCGCTGCTGCTGGAGGAACTGTCGCCGCTCAGTCGCGCCGCCGACCTGGTGCAACTGCTGGAGCGCTGGGTCGACCGTGGCTGGTTGCGGGCCCTGGACAAAGCGTTCGTTGGCTTCCTGCACGAGCTTGACCCACAGGCCGATCCCCTGGTGCTGCTGGCGGCGGCATTGACCAGCCACCAATTGGGTCACGGTCATGTATGCCTCGACCTGTTCGAAACCCTGCAGGCGCCGGATTTTGCCCTGTCGCTGCCGCCCGAGGGCGACCTGCAGACCGGCGCGATGCTGCTGCCGTCGCAATTGCTCGCGGGGCTGGACGGCGCCCACTGGTGTCATGCCCTGGCCACCAGCCGTTTGGTCGCGCTGGCGTTCGATAGCACTGAGTCGGCCCGGAGCCGCCCGTTGGTCCTGTCCGGAAAACGCCTCTATCTGCGCCGCTACTGGGCTTATGAACGGCGCATCGACAGTGCCTTGCGCCTGCGGCTGGCCAGCCACGAGAGCGTCGCCGCCGATTTGCCGCAGCGCCTGAATGGTTTATTCGATCAACCGGCGCCCGATGGCGCGATCGACTGGCAAAAACTGGCCTGCGCCCTGGCCACCCGGGGTGCATTCAGCATCGTCACCGGCGGCCCCGGCACCGGCAAGACCACCACCGTGGTGCGCCTGCTCGCGCTGTTGCAGGCGCCTGCCGTGGAAAGCGGCAATCCCTTGCGCATTCGCCTGGCCGCGCCCACCGGTAAAGCCGCCGCACGTCTCACCGAGTCCATCAGTCAGCAAGTGCTGTCGCTGAAAGTGCCCGATAGCGTGCGCGAAAAAATCCCGACCCAGGTCACCACCGTTCACCGTTTGCTGGGCAGCCGACCGGGCACTCGGCACTTCCGTCATCACATCGGCAACCCGTTACCGCTGGATGTGCTGGTGGTGGACGAAGCGTCGATGATCGATCTGGAAATGATGGCCAATCTGCTTGACGCTTTGCCACCCCATGCTCGCCTGGTGCTGCTGGGTGACAAGGACCAGCTTGCGTCGGTGGAGGCGGGCGCGGTGCTCGGTGATCTGTGTCGCGATGCCGAGGCTGGCTGGTACAGCCCGGCCACGCGCCAATGGCTGCAAGCGGTCAGCGCCGAAGACCTCAGCAACAGCGGCTTGCTTGAAGACCTCGACGGCAGTCATCCGCTGGCCCAGCAGGTGGTGATGCTGCGCCACTCGCGGCGCTTCGGCGAGGGCAGCGGCATCGGCCAGCTGGCGCGCTGGGTCAACCAGCAGAACGCTGAACAGGCGCGCACGCTGTTGGCCGCGCGCAGTCATGACGACCTGTTCTGTCTCAGCCTCAAGGGCGAGCAAGATCACGCGCTTGAGCGCCTGGTACTGGACGGGCAGGGCGAAGGTGCCCAAGGCTATCGCTTTTACCTGAACCTGCTGCAGTCGGCGCGCCCTGCACCGCAGACCCCGCGTGACGATCACGCCTGGACCCATTGGGCGCAGCAACTGCTGCAAGCCTTCGACGCGTTTCAGTTGCTCTGCGCCGTGCGCAAAGGTCCTTGGGGCGTTGAAGGATTGAACCTGCGCATTACCGCGGCCTTGCGCAAGGTGCGGCTGATCGAGGGCGACGAGCAGTGGTATGAAGGGCGTCCGGTGCTGATGACCCGTAACGACTATGGCCTGGGCCTGATGAACGGGGACATCGGTATCGCCTTGAAATTGCCCGAGAGCGACGGCGGCCCTCAGGTGCTGCGCGTGGCCTTCCCGCGCAATGACGGCCAGGGGGGCGTGCGCTTCGTGCTGCCCAGCCGGCTCAACGATGTGGAAACCGTCTATGCCATGACCGTGCACAAATCCCAGGGGTCGGAGTTCACCCATACCGCGCTGATCCTGCCGGACGCGTTGAATCCGGTGCTGACCAAAGAACTGATCTACACCGGTATCACCCGCGCCAAACGCTGGTTCAGCCTGATCGAACCGCGTGCCGGCGTCTTTGAGGAAGCGGTACGGCGGCGGGTCAAACGCTTGAGCGGGCTGATGCTGGAGCTGGACGCTTCACCCGAAGAAACTGACTGAACGGTCATGCGATATTTTTGATTCAGATGTCTGATTTTTCTGAAAAAATACTCAGCACTGAGAAAAGCCTCGCGTCATGGGGTTTTCCGCTGCTGTGCTATCGTTGCGGCATCACCCTGAAATTTCTTGAGAGAATTGCTGCATGAACGTGGCTGTCTCGCTCACAGAGCGTAGTTTGAGCTGGAGACGCCTGTTGCAGGTGGCGTTGCTATGCCTGCTCGCTCCGCAAGCCTGGGCTCAAACGCCCAGCCTGGCCGAGCAGCGCGCCCAGGCGGTGACCCAGGTCGTGCTCGGGATTCTCAGTTATGCCCGTTGGCCGGTGGAGCCTGCGCAACTGCGCTTGTGCATCGTCGGGCCCACCCAGTACACCGACGACCTGATCAAAGGCACTACCCAGGCCACCGGCCGACCGGTGGCAGTGCGACGCCTGCTGGCCAATCATCCGGACATCGTCAGCGCCTGCGACGCCGTCTACATCGGCAAACTCAGCGCTGACGAACGCACCGCGTTGTTTGCTTCATTGATCGGCCATCCGGTGCTCAGCATCAGCGAAGGCGGCGACCAATGCACCGTGGGCAGCCTGTTCTGCCTGCGGGTGAGTGATGCGCAAGTGTCGTTCGAGGTGAACCTGGACTCCGTCGCCCGCAGCGGCGTACGTATTCACCCCAGCGTGCTGCAACTGTCGCGCCGTCGAGCGCCGGCGCCATGAAGCGGGCCAAGGCGCGACCGACCCTGAGGTCGGTCATCGGCAGAGGGCACATGATCCTGGCCCTGGTGGCGGTGGCGCTGGCCAGTGTGTCCCTGACCCTGCTCGGCGTGCTGGCGCTGCGGGTGTATGCCGAACACAACCTGCACCTGATCGCACGCTCGATCAATTACACCGTGGAAGCGGCCGTGGTGTTCGACGACAGCGCCGCCGCCACTGAAGCCTTGAGCCTGATTGCTTCAACCGAAGAGGTGGCCCAGGCCGAAGTCTTCGATGCCAGTGGCAAGCTGCTGGCGCAATGGGTGCGGCCGAACACCGGGATGTTGTCGCAGGTTGAACTCAAACTGGCGCATGCGTTGCTCGAGCAACCCATCAGCCAGCCGATCCTTCACCAGGGGCAAACGGTGGGCAGCATCCACCTGACCGGTCATGGCGGCAGCCTGTTGCGCTTCCTGCTCAGCGGCCTGGCGGGCATTGTGATCTGCACCGCGCTCAGCGCCTGGGTGGCGCTGCATCTGGCGCGGCGTCTGTTGAACGGCATCACCGGGCCGCTGCAAAGCCTTGCTGCCGTGGCCCACGCCGCCCGCAGCGAACGCGACTTCGACCGCCGCGTGCCCCCGGCCCAGATTGCCGAACTCGACAGCCTGGGCAGTGACTTCAATGCCCTGCTGGGCGAGATGGAGGCCTGGCAAAATCATCTGCAAAGCGAAAACGAAACCCTCGCGCACCAGGCCAGCCACGACAGCCTCACCGGCCTGCCCAACCGTGCGTTCTTTGAAGGCCGGTTGATTCGTGCCTTGCGCAGCGCCGCCAAGGTCAACGAACGGGTGGGGGTGTTGTTTCTCGACAGCGATCGTTTCAAAGACATCAACGACAACTTCGGCCACGCCGCTGGCGATGCCGTACTGGTGGCCGTTGCCGAGCGCGTGCGTGCACAGCTGCGCGAAGATGACCTGGTGGCCCGCCTGGGCGGTGATGAATTCGCCGTCCTGCTGGCGCCGCTGCACAAAGTCGACGATGCGCAACGCATTGCCGACAAGATCATTGCCAGCATGGACCAACCGATCCCGCTGCCCGGCAACACCCAGGTCTTGACCTCCCTCAGTATCGGCATCGCCATTTATCCCGATCATGGCGCCACGCCCGGCACCCTGCTCAATGCCGCCGATGTGGCGATGTACCAAGCTAAACGGCTGTCGTCGGGCAGTCAGCAAACGGCGGAGCCTGCCCACCCTGTCGTCAACGTCCAGCACAGGAGTTAACCCTTTGTTCTCTAACTCACGCGTTCTATTCATCAGCTTGCTTCTCGCCTGCCTGGCCCTCGGCGGCTGCCAGACCGCACCGCCCAAAGGCCTGAGCGCGGCACAAGTGGCCGTGCTCAAGCAGCAGGGTTTCGAGCTGACTGACGAAGGCTGGGCCTTCGGCTTGTCTGGCAAAGTGCTGTTTGGCAGCGACGTCGAAACCCTCAACAAGCCCAGCACCGACATCGTCGAACGCATCGGCAAGGCCTTGGTGGGCGCCGGCATCGAACGCGTGCGCGTCGACGGCCACACCGACGCTTCCGGCAAGGAACTCTACAACCAGGCCTTGTCCCTGCGCCGTGCTGAAAGTGTGGGCAAGGTGCTGACCAGCGTGGGCATGAAAGAACAAAACATCCAACTGCGCGGCCTGGGCAGCAGCGAGCCGGTGGCCGCGAACACAACGGCGGCGGGGCGCACCGAAAATCGACGCGTGTCGATTGTGGTCATCGCGGACTAAGTGCCTTCACCGTCCTCAATCTGAAACCCATTCAAATGTGGGAGGGGGCTTGCCCCCGATAGCAGTGTCTCAGCCAATACATCTGGCAACTGACACACCGCCATCGGGGGCAAGCCCCCTCCCACATTGGTGCAGCGGTGTGCTTAAGACTGTGTTCGCTTAACGGCTCGGCGTCATCGCCTGCGTCAAGTCATCCACTACCGCCTTGCCCATCTCACACAGATAATGCGCGGCCCACGCGTATTGCTCGCCACGCACATCCATGGCGGCTTCCATTGCGAGTTTCTTGGAGTAAAAAAGCAGGGTAGAGGCGTGTTCCAGGGCTTCCTCAATCGGCATGTCGGCGTTGACGCGGAACAACGGTTTTTGGTTTTCGCCGTAGTCGCCGAAGGTGACTACGCCGAGGGTGATGATGGAGGAAAGCGGTGGATCAGGGATGATTTTGCTCATGGTGATTGCTTTCTGATGAATTAGAGCCGCCACATCACATCGCTAAACATGAAGAGGGTGGCAGCTGTGTGCAGGTTAGCGATCCGGGCCAGAGCGCATCCCGGGTAGACTCGAAAGTCTCCCGCACACAGCCGCCATAAAACGCTAAAAGCTGACTGACGCCAGCTAATACTGTTGGGGGCAGTGCCACGCTTGGAACCCGGATCGCTAAACCCGATCGCTGATATGCAGCGACCCAGGGAGGCTAGTGACCCAAACGTTACAGCGCAATAGGCCATGGATTCTCTAGGAAACGTCCTGCAATTTAAAGGGAATCGTCGTTGATGGCCCTTTAATCCGCGAGCGATCAAGAGAACAAAACATCCAGCTGCGCGGCCTGGGCAGCAGCGAGCCGGTAGCGGCGAATACAGCCACGGCGGGGCGCACCGACAATCGGCGCGTGTCAATTGTGGTCATCGCGGACTAAGGCCTCAACTTGAAATGCGATCCAAGTGTGGGAGGGGGCAAGCCCCCTCCCACATTTATCCGCGCGGCGCATTCAGTCTGCAAACCGCATCTCCCGCGTCTCCCCCATCAACAACCCCTGATTCTGCTCTGTCACTTCCCGGATGTAATCCCACAGCAACGTAATCCGCTTGAGCTTCCTCAAATCCTCCCGGCAATACATCCAGAACTGCCGCGTAATCGCGATCTGCTCCTCCAGCACCGGCAGCAGTCGCGGGTCCTGCGCCGCCAGAAAGCACGGCAATATCGCCATCGAACGCCCCTGCTGCGCCGCCACATACTGCGCGATGACACTGGTACTGCGCAGGCTGGCGCTGGCGCCCGGCACTACGTTCGCCAGGTACAGCAGCTCCGAGCTGAACGCCAGGTCGTCCACGTAGCTGATAAACGGATGCTCGGCCAGGTCCGTCGGGCGTTGGATCGGCGGGTGTTGGTCGAGGTAGTCCTGTGTGGCGTACAACTGCAGTTTGTAATCGCACAGCTTGCAGCATACGTACGGGCCGTGTTCCGGGCGTTCCAGGGCGATGACGATGTCGGCTTCGCGCTTGGACAGGCTGATGAAGTGCGGCAGGGGCAGGATGTCCACCGAGATCGCCGGATAGGTGTCGACGAAGTGGCTCAGTTGCGGGGTGACGAAAAAGCTGCCGAAGCCTTCGGTACAGCCCATGCGCACATGCCCGGACAGCGCCACGCCGGAGCCGGAGACTTGTTCGCACGCCATGTGCAGGGTGCTTTCGATGGACTCGGCGTAACCCAGCAAACGCTGGCCCTCGGCGGTGAGGACAAAACCGTTGGTCCGGGATTTTTCGAACAGCAGGGTGCCAAGCGACACTTCCAGTGAGCTGATGCGCCGTGACACGGTGGTGTAGTCAACCGCCAGGCGCTTGGCGGCGACACTGGCCTTGCGGGTGCGGGCCACTTCGAGAAAAAACTTCAGGTCATCCCAGTTCAGGGAGCCCAGTGATGTGATGTTTTTTTGCATATTGGACCGGCTTTTATGTGCGTTCTTATTAGAGATTTGCACATCTATACTCCAAAAACAGCCCGAACGCCTCCTTCTTCAAGGCGATTCACTCTCTGCATAACAACAAGATTCCGGAGACCCTCATGAACGCATCTGCCGATATTTCCATACAACAGGTCAAGTTGCTGATCAACGGCGAGTGGGTCGAGTCCAAGACCACCGAATGGCAAGACATCGTCAACCCGGCTACCCAGCAAGTGTTGGCCAGGGTCCCGTTCGCCACGGCCGATGAGGTCAACGCGGCCATCGACGCGGCCCAGCGCGCCTTCCAGACCTGGAAGCTGACGCCGATTGGCGCGCGCATGCGCATCATGCTCAAGCTGCAAGCCTTGATCCGCGAACATTCCAAGCGCATTGCCGTGGTCCTCAGCAACGAGCAGGGTAAAACCATTGCCGATGCCGAGGGCGATATTTTCCGTGGCCTGGAAGTGGTCGAGCACGCCTGTTCCATCGGCACCCTGCAAATGGGCGAGTTCGCCGAGAACGTCGCGGGTGGCGTGGATACCTACACCCTGCGCCAGCCCATCGGCGTCTGCGCCGGCATCACGCCGTTCAACTTCCCGGCAATGATTCCGCTGTGGATGTTCCCGATGGCCATCGCCTGCGGTAACACCTTCGTGCTCAAGCCGTCCGAGCAGGACCCGCTGTCGACCATGCTGCTGGTGGAGCTGGCGCTGGAAGCTGGCGTACCGGCTGGCGTACTCAACGTGGTGCACGGTGGCAAGGACGTGGTGGATGCGCTGTGCACCCACAAAGATATCAAGGCGGTGTCTTTCGTCGGCTCAACCGCTGTGGGCACTCACGTTTATGACCTGGCCGGCAAACACGGCAAGCGTGTGCAATCGATGATGGGCGCCAAGAACCATGCGGTGGTGCTGCCGGATGCTAACCGTGAGCACACTCTGAATGCCCTGGTCGGTGCCGGTTTTGGCGCGGCAGGCCAGCGTTGCATGGCCACCTCGGTGGTGGTGCTGGTGGGCGCGTCCAAGCAATGGCTGCCGGATCTCAAGGCGCTGGCGCAAAAACTCAAGGTCAACGCGGGCAGCGAGGCGGGTACGGATGTCGGCCCGGTGATCTCCAAACGTGCCAAGGCACGCATCCTGGAGCTGATCGAAAGCGGCGTGAAAGAAGGTGCCACGCTGGAGCTGGACGGGCGCGACATCAAGGTGCCGGGCTTCGAGCAAGGTAACTTCGTTGGCCCGACGCTGTTCTCGGGCGTGACCACCGACATGCAAATCTACACCCAGGAAATCTTCGGCCCGGTGCTGGTGGTGCTGGAGGTCGACACCCTCGATCAAGCCATTGCACTGGTCAACGCCAACCCGTTCGGCAACGGCACCGGCCTGTTCACCCAGAGCGGCGCGGCGGCGCGTAAGTTCCAGAGTGAAATCGATGTAGGCCAGGTCGGTATCAACATTCCGATCCCGGTGCCGGTACCGTTCTTCAGCTTCACCGGCTCCCGTGGTTCCAAGCTGGGTGACCTGGGCCCGTACGGCAAGCAGGTGGTGCAGTTCTACACCCAGACCAAGACCGTCACCAGCCGCTGGTTCGATGACGACACGGTCAACGATGGCGTCAACACCACCATCAACCTGCGCTGAAACCTGGGAGACGACCATGAAGATTGCATTTATCGGCCTGGGCAACATGGGCGCGCCCATGGCCCGCAACCTGATCAAGGCCGGGCACGCACTGAACCTGTTCGACCTGAACCAGACCGTGCTCAAGGAGTTGGCTGAACTGGGCGGCACCATCAGCAGTTCGCCCCGTGATGCGGCGACAGACGCTGAACTGGTGATTACCATGCTGCCGGCCGCCCCCCATGTGCGCAGCGTCTGGTTGAATGAAGATGGCGTTTTGGCCGGTATCGGCAAAGGCGTGCCCGCGGTGGATTGCAGCACCATCGACCCACAGACCATCCGCGATGTAGCAGTAGCGGCGGCAAAACAGGGCGTGGCAGTGGCCGATGCGCCGGTCTCCGGTGGCACCGGCGGCGCGCAAGCCGGGACGCTGACCTTTATGGTCGGCGCCAACCCGGAACTGTTCGCCACCCTGCAACCGGTACTGGCGCAGATGGGCCGCAACATCGTGCACTGCGGCGATGTGGGCACCGGGCAAATCGCCAAGATCTGCAACAACCTGCTGCTCGGGATCAGCATGGTCGGCGTCAGTGAGGCCATGGCCCTGGGCGATGCCTTGGGCATCGATACCCAAGTGCTGGCGGGCATCATCAACAGCTCTACCGGGCGTTGCTGGAGTTCCGACACCTACAACCCGTGGCCGGGTGTGATTGAAACGGCGCCGTCATCGCGCGGCTATACCGGTGGTTTCGGTGCCGACCTGATGCTCAAGGATTTGGGGCTTGCCACTGAAGCGGCGCGCCAGGCACACCAGCCGGTGATCCTCGGTGCGGTGGCCCAGCAGTTGTATCAATCGATGAGCCAGCGAGGGGAAGGGGGCAAGGACTTCTCGGCGATCATCAACAGTTATCGAAAGCTCAAATAAAGACGGTGGCGAGGGAGCAATCTCCCTCGCCTCAGGTTTGGCAGTTCAGGCAAACACAAAATACTTACGCACCGTCTCGACCACCTCCCACGTGCCCTTCATCCCGGGTTCCACCACGAAGATATCCCCAGCACGCAGATGGATCGGCGCCATGCCTTCGGCTGTGATCACGCAATAGCCTTCCTGGAAGTGGCAGTATTCCCATTTCACGTATTCCACGTACCACTTGCCCGGCGTGCAGATCCAGGTGCCCATGATCTTGCTGCCGTCATCACTGGTGTAGGCGTTGAGGTTGACGGTGTGCGGGTCGCCTTCGAGCTTTTCCCATTTGCAGGCATCCAGGACCGGCAAGGGATGGGTGTCGCGCAGTACGGTGATGGGTTTGGACATGATGACTCCGAGGCATGGG
Organism: Pseudomonas sp. 37 R 15; assembly: GCF_900004865.1. NCBI lineage: Bacteria > Pseudomonadati > Pseudomonadota > Gammaproteobacteria > Pseudomonadales > Pseudomonadaceae > Pseudomonas > Pseudomonas sp. 37 R 15. The sequence goes on from NZ_CVTV01000046.1 coordinate 22,022, forward strand.
AATAAGAGTCGAACCCTATAGCGTCACAGCGGGGGCTGGTGGTCTGGACTCGACATCGGTATGCCCAGAAGCGCAGCCCAGTGCGAAGCGCGGTCAATGTGGGAGGGGCAAGCCCCCTCCCACATTGATTGCTGGTGGCCGCACCCCTGTGTTGAGAGGTGTTTCTGCGCGCAAACCAAGCGTTTTCTCGCAGTAACTGCGAAAGAATTCCCTTGCGGCGCCAGAATTCGCAAGAAAATTCACGTGCTGCCCTCGTATCATTCACCCAGGATGAGTGAGAGCCTTGAAAATGAACCCAATAACAACGTGGTGGGACATCAGCCCGCCCTTGAGTGCGGCGACCCCGACCTGGCCGGGCGATACGCCGTTCCAGGAAGAGCGCGTGTGGCAGTTCGGGCCGGAGTGCCCGGTGAATGTGGGGCGCGTGACGCTGTCGCCACATACCGGCGCCCATGTGGATGCACCGCTGCATTACAGCGCCGACGGCGCGCCGATTGGCGAGGTGTCGTTGGACGTGTACATGGGCCCGTGCCGCGTGTTGCACTGCCTGGGCAGTGGCGCCCTGGTGCAACCGCATCAACTGCAAGGGCGTGTGGATAACCTGCCCGAGCGCGTGCTGCTGCGCACTTATCCACAAGCGCCACTGACGCAATGGGATTCAGATTTCACCGCCATCGCCCCGCAAACCATCGAGCTGCTCGCCAGCCTCGGCGTGCGCCTGATCGGTATCGACACGCCCTCCCTGGACCCGCAACAGTCCAAGACCATGGACTCGCACAACGCCGTGGCGCGCCATGGCATGGCGATCCTTGAAGGCATCGTGCTCGACGATGTACCGGAGGGCGACTATGAGCTGATCGCGCTGCCGCTGCGTTTTGCCAACCTGGACGCCAGCCCTGTCCGCGCAATTCTGCGCCCGCTCAAGGAGCCCACGCGATGAGCCAGTGTCCCTTCTCGCCAGAATATAAGCCTGCCGACCACCAGTCCCCGGAAGAATGGCACAACGCCGAGCTGAATTTTTCCGAGTCCATGAGCTACGGCGACTACCTGGACCTGGGCAAAGTCCTCAGCGCCCAGCACCCGCTGTCGCCGGACCATAACGAAATGCTGTTCATCATCCAGCACCAGACCTCGGAGCTGTGGATGAAACTGATGCTGCACGAACTCAAGGCGGCCCGCGAACACGTGCGCCTCGGTGAGTTGCCGCCAGCCTTCAAGATGCTGGCGCGGGTCTCGAGGATCTTCGACCAGTTGGTACACGCCTGGGCGGTGCTGGCGACCATGACACCGTCGGAATACAAGGCGATCCGCCCGTTCCTCGGGCAGTCGTCGGGGTTCCAGTCGTTCCAGTACCGCGAGATTGAATTTATCCTCGGCAACAAGAGCCCGGCGCTGTTGCGGCCCCATGCCCATCGCCCGGCGTTGCTGGAGCAATTGCAGGTGGCGATTGCCACGCCGTCGCTGTATGACGAAGCGATCAACCTGATGGTCAAGGCCGGTCTGGCGATAGATCCGAAACGGGCCGAGCGCGACCCGACGGCGGCAACGGTTCACGATGAATCGGTGGAGGCTGCGTGGCGTGAGGTATACCGCGACCCGAGCCGTTATTGGGACTTGTATCAGTTGGCCGAGAAGTTCATCGACCTGGAGGATTCGTTCCGCCAGTGGCGCTTCCGGCATGTGACCACGGTGGAACGGATCATCGGCTTCCAGCCGGGAACCGGCGGCACTGAAGGTGTGGGGTATCTGCGCAAGATGCTCGACACGGTGCTGTTCCCCGAGTTGTGGCGGGTGCGTTCTACCCTCTGAACAAAAAAGCCCCGGACTACCGGGGCTGTTCATTTGGAATGCAGTTAAAAATGTGGGAGGGGGCTTGCCCCCGATAGCGGTGGGCCAGTAGACATATCAGTGGCTGACCCACTGCAATCGGGGGCAAGCCCCCTCCCACATGGGTTACTGCGCTGTCACGACTTTCGCGTTTCGGACGCGCAACCGATACGCCACATAGATAATCCCCACCCACACCGGCATCGCATACACCGACTCGCGAATCCCTGGAATCGCCAGCATCACGCTGATGATCATCAGCATGAACGCCAGGCACAGGTAGTTGCTGAACGGGAACCAGAAGGTCTTGAACGACGGCGTCACGCCTTGCTCGCCCATGGCCTTGCGGAACTTGATGTGGGTGATGCTGATCAGCGCCCAGTTGATCATCAGCGAGGCAACCACCAGCGCGAACAGCAACTCCAGGGCACTCTGCGGCGCGACGTAGTTGACCACCACGCACAGCATCGTCACCAGCGCCGAAATCGCCAGCGCCCGCAACGGCACGCCTTGCTTGTTGAGCTTCATCAACGCCTTGGGCGCGTCGCCTTGCTCGGCCAGGCCGAACAGCATGCGGCTGTTGCAGTACACGCCGCTGTTGTATACCGACAACGCCGCGGTCAGCACCACGAAGTTGAGGATGTGCGCAGCGGTGTCATTGCCGATCAGCGAGAAAATCTGCACGAACGGGCTACCGCTGTAGGGATCGCCCGACGCGCCGAGGGTTTGCAGCAGTTGATCCCATGGGTACAGCGACAGCAGCACGGTGAGGGCGCCGACGTAGAAAATCAGGATCCGGTACACCACCTGGTTGATCGCCTTCGGGATCACCTTGCGCGGCTCGCTGGCCTCGGCGGCGGTGATGCCCACCAGCTCCAGGCCACCGAACGAGAACATGATGAACGCCATCGACATCAACAGCCCCATGCCACCGTTGGGGAAGAAACCGCCGTGGCTCCACAGGTTGCTGACCGACGCCTGCGGGCCGCCGGTACCGCTGAACAGCAGGTAGCAGCCGAGCACGATCATGCCGACAATCGCCACCACCTTGATGATCGCAAACCAGAATTCGGCTTCACCGAAGAACTTCACGTTCAGGGTGTTGATCAGGTTGACCGCGACGAAAAACACCAGCGCGCTGACCCAGGTCGGGATTTGTGGCCACCAGAACTGGATGTATTTGCCCACCGCCGTCAGTTCGGCCATGCCCACCAGCACGTACAGCACCCAGTAGTTCCAGCCTGCGAGAAAGCCCGCGTAACCGCCCCAGTATTTATGCGCAAAGTGGCTGAAGGAGCCGGCCACCGGCTCTTCGACAATCATCTCGCCGAGCTGGCGCATGATCAGGAAGGCGATGAAACCGGCTATCGCGTAACCCAGGATCATCGACGGCCCCGCCGACTTGAGCACCCCGGCCGAGCCGAGGAACAGTCCCGTGCCAATCGCCCCTCCCAAGGCGATCAGTTGAATGTGCCGGTTCTTCAGGCCGCGCTTGAGGCCCACCGGGTTTACCATGTCATCCGCCATTAACGTTCCCTTCTACTTGTTTTTCTTAAGGGTGAGTGCAGGCGCATCAGCCCCTCAGAAGTGCTGAGGGTCAGATATTACTCTGCGTAAACTTTTCGTAATACAGCTGGACGCCATCAAGTGCCTGATCCGCCAGCCATTGTTGGATCGATTCGACCATCGGCGGGGGACCACAGACATACATGTCCACCGATCTGTCACGCAAGTGGGCCAGGTCGAAATGCTCGGTGAGGTAGCCGCGCTTGCCCGTCCATTGCGCTGAGGCGTCGCTGAGGACTTCGGTGTAGCGAAAATCGGCGATCTTCGCCGCGTAGCTGCGGATGCGCGCCGCTTCGCACAAGTCTTCTGCACCGCGCACGCCGTAGTAGAGGTGCACAGGGTGGTCGCAGCCGCCAGCTGCCAACTGATCGAGCATGCCCAGCAGTGCCGACAACCCGGTACCGCCGGCGACCAGCACCAGCGGTTGGCTGACGTGCCGCAGGTAGAACGCCCCCAGCGGCGCCTCCATCACGACCTCGTCACCCACCTGGCAGCGCTCGCGCACGTAGTTGCTCATCACCCCGTCGGGCAGCAGGCGCACCAGAAACTGCAACTGATTGCCTGGCAGGTTGGCGAAGGAATAGGAACGCCAGCTGTCAGTGCCGGGGACCGATAACCGCGCATATTGGCCGGGCAGAAAATCCAGCGGTGCGTCCATTTTAAGCTGCAGGATTGCCGTACTGGCCGACACCAACCGTAGCTCGCTCACCGTACCGCGCACCTGCACCGGCCCCGGCGCGTTGCACAGGCTTGAATCGAAGTCGAAGTAGAAGGTCGCATCGGACTTCACCCGCGTCTGGCAACTGAGCATTTTGCGCTGTTGCAGGTCGAGGCTCGACAGCGCTTCTTCGTCGACATAGTCCTGGGTGTAAGCGCCGGATTCGCAACGCCCCTGACAGGTACCGCACACGCCTTCGCGACAGTCCAGCGGGATCTTGATGCCATTGCGCAGGGCGGCATCCAGCAGGATTTCATGGGCGCCCACCGGGAAGAACAGGGTCTTGCCGTCGGCAAAACTGAAGGCCACTTTGTGGTTCATTCACATGACTCCGTGGATAGGTATGAACCTTGTAGGAGCGAGCTTGCTCGCGAAGAACGTCAACGATGACGCCATCCAGCCTGGATGCACGCGGTGTACTTGAGTTTTTCGCGAGCACGCTCGCTCCTACAGGGCGATGCGCCACCGTTACAGGTGGTAGAAGTCCAGCACCGAGTTGATGGTGTCGTTGAGCAGCAGCGCGTGCTTGCGGGTGATCAACCAGCTGTCGCCATCCGGCTTGAGACGGTAGGTCGCGTGCCCATAAAACTGCTCGGACGTCGCCAGCCGATAGAACAATGTGTGCCAGTTCAGCTTCACCGCCAGCGTGCCGTCGGCCTGTTCGGCGACGCGCACGTTATTGATCAAGTGCAGCGTGCGCGGCATCGGCGTGGCCGAGGCCGCCTTGCCGGTGCGCAGGCGGAATACGCGGTCCTCCAGCCCCGAGCGGTTGGCGTAATAGATCAACGACATTTCGCGCTTGGGGTCCTGGGTGTAGACATGTTCCGAGTCCCATTGCGGCAGGTGGAACTCGCTCTGCGGGTCGAATAACTGCACATAGGCATCCCAGTCCTGGGCGTCGCACAGTTCGGATTTACGGTAGAAGAATTGCTCGATCCGGTACTGCAATTGCGCATTCATCACTTCACCTCCCGCAGTTGCAGCGCCTGCCGGTCCAGGCCCTTGAGCAAAAACTGCTGCCAGTTGCGGTGTTGGTTGACGTAAAGGCCTTCGTGGGTGAATTCGGTGCCGGTCATGGCGGGCTGAATGCCGATGGCTTCGCTGTTCGGTGTCGGCCCGGTCTCCCAGCGATGGCTGCCGCGTGAGATATCGCTCCAGCGCTCCAGGCGGCCCTGGAAGCCGCGCTGGGCCTCGCGAAACTCCACCAGGTCATCCGGCGTGCCCATGCCTGAGACATTAAAGAAATCTTCGAACTGGCGAATACGGTTTTCGCGGTCGGCGTCGGACTCGTTCTTCACCCCCAGGCACTGGCTGATGATCTCGGTCTTGTTCCATGCCAGCGGGCGAATGATGCGCAGTTGGGAACTGATCTGGTCGAGAAAGAACAGGCTCGGGTAGATATTCAGGTTGCGCAGGCGGTGCATCATCCATTCGGCTTTCTGCTGGCCGTGTTCTGCCACCAGGCGCGGCATGATGGTGGCGTAGCCGGAGCGCACGCTGGGGTTGGGCATGTCGCTGAACAACAGGCTGTGGCCGTTGTTGAAGGCAAACCAGCCGTCATCGGTGTTGGCGTCGCCGGCGCCGAGCTTGCTGTAGTCCAGGGTAGTGCCGGCACTTGCGCCATTTTCGCTATTGACCTGCTGGCGATGCTGCACCGTGGCCACGTAGTTGTAGTGCACGGTGCTGACGTGATAACCGTCCAGGCCGTTTTCGTTTTGCAGTTTCCAGTTGCCGTCGTAGGTGTAGGCGGACTTGCCCGGCAGCACCTCCAGCTCGCCGGTTGCCGACTGCGCCACCATCATGTCGAAGAACACTTTGGCGTCGCCCAGGAAGTCCTCCAGGCTGTCGGTGCCGTTCACGTCGAGGCTGATAAACACAAAGCCCTTGTAGCTGTCGATGCGCGCCTTTTTCAGACCCCGCGTGGCTTTGTCGAAACCTTCCGGGTATTCCCCCGGCGCCTTGACCTTCACCAGCCGGCCATCGCTTTTGTAACACCAGGCATGGAACGGGCAGGTGAACGTGGATTGGTTGCCCTTGCCCACGCGGGTGAGGGTGGTGCCGCGATGCTGGCAGGCATTGATCAGCGCGTTGAGCCGGCCTTCGCCGTCGCGGGTGATGATCATCGGCTGGCGCCCGGCGCGCATCGTCACGAAGTCGTGGTGATTGGCCAATTCGCTTTCGTGACAGGCGTAGATCCAATTCTTCTCGAAGATCAGTTCCATCTCCAGGTCGAACAGTTCGGGTTCGGTGAACATGTCGCGGGCGATGCGGAACACTTCATCCGCCGGGCGAAAGTCCAGGCAACTGTCGATAAAGGTTTTCCACTGTTCGACGTTTCTTGCACCACTCATGGGAGGCACCTTTTTGATGGGGGCTGATCGGTGATGCATTAGAGGCAGTGGGGCAGGGCGTGGGCTATCCGCTTAATGGGGGAAGGCAGGCCGGATAATTGGGCAGCAAATACCCAACCCGGTGCGGGGCGGTGACGGGATGCGCTACTGTCTTGCAGGGCATCGGGCGAAAACCCCGGCTGCTTATCCACTTAGTCGGCGATTGCTATCCACCCGGTAGCCATTTCGCCGGCATGGCGCATTACTTGCTGTCCAACCCTAACGACGCGCCGTCAGAGCGCGCAAACGCCTAACCGCCGTGGGTGCACCTGATGAGCAGCCAAACGATTCAACGCTTCGACCTGGAAGGCGCACGTAGCTGGATGTCCGGCATCTGCGGGCCCCATCGCCTGGTCACCGCCACACCCGAACGCCTGCGTTTTCACCACAGTGCCAATAGCTTCAAGTCCCGCGCGACCACCCTGGGAGTGATCGAATACGGCACGGACGTGACCATCGACATCGAAGATGCCGAGCACTTCAGCAGTTACAGCCTGAGCCTGCCCCTGGTGGGCGAGCAGGAGCTGAGCAAGAACGGAGAACGGCTGCGCTCCAATCGCGAGCAGGGCGTCATCATCTCGCCCAACGAGCATCAGGTGCTGGCGATTTCCGGCGACTGCCGCAAGTTGCAGGTAGTGATTACCCGCGCAGCAATGAGTGAGTCACTGGAAGGTTTACTGCAGCGCCCCATCGAGGCGCCGTTGCGCTTTGAGTCGGTGATGGACGCGGTGGACGGCGCTTCGGCGTCGTGGTGGCGCATGGCGCGTTACTTCATTGCCGAACTGGAGCACGGCAGTGAGTTGTACGAGCAGGCCGCGTTTACCCGTGACCTGGAAAGCTCGTTGATCAAGGGGCTGATCCTGGCTCAGCCGAACAATTACTCCGAAGAACTGCGCGATGTACTGGGCGTGAAACTGCCCCACTATTTGATCCGTGCACGCCAGTACATCCACGAAAACGCCCGCGAAGCCGTGCACCTGGAAGACCTGGAAGCGGCCGCAGGGGTGTCGCGGTTCAAACTGTTCGATGCCTTTCGCAAATATTTTGCACTGTCGCCGATGGCCTATCTGAAGAAGTACCGGCTGAGCGCCGTGCGCCAGGAAATGCTTGAGCATGGCGCCCCGCGGACCATCTCCGAGATCGCCCTGGGCTGGGGCTTTACTCACTTGGGGCGGTTTTCGGCGGAGTATCGCAAGTCATTTGATGAGACGCCGAGCCAGACCTTACAGCGCAAGCGCCTGCGCAGTCTTTGAATCCATGGCGATTAAAATGTGGGGGGGGCTTGTTCCCGATAGCGGTGTGTCAGTCAATGAATAAGTTGCCTGATCCACAGCTATCGGGAGCAAGCCCCCTCCCACAAGGGAGTTGCAGTGTTTAAGAGCATTCAGATCAGTTCTTCAACCAGTTGCAGGCAATGAATCAGCCCCGGCGACTGATCATTCACCCGCCGGCTGAGAATGATCGGCGAGGTCGCGGTGGCTTCCACCACCGGCGCGTAACCGATATCCGCCCGATGCAGCACCTGCACCGACGCCGGCACCAGTGTCACGCCCATGCCTGCGCCCACCAGGCCCAGGGCGGTCTGCAATTCGTTGGTCCACTGCGCGACTTTGAGGCTCAAGCCGTGGGCGTCGAACAAGGCGATGACATGGTCGGCATAACTGGGGCGTGGATTGCCCGGATACAGCACAAAGGGCTCGGCGGCCAACTGCGCAAGGCTGGCGGGTGCGCCCAGCAACGGGTGACCGCTGGGCAACACCGCTACCAGGCGGTCTTGCACCAGTACGCGCTGGACGATGGCCGGGTCGTCGATGGGAATTCGCCCGAAACCCACATCAATGCGCCCGGCCTTGAGGGCTTCGACCTGCTGCAAGGTGGTCATCTCCGACAACCCCAGCTCCAACTCCAGCGCCTCATGGGTGCGCAGTCGCCGAATCAGTTCCGGCAGCACGCCGTACAAGGTCGACGGCGCAAAGCCGATGCCCAGCCAGGTCTTCTGGCCCAGGCCGATGCGCCGGGTGTTGTCGCAGACCTTGCCCAACTGCTCGAGCAGCCCATTGGCGTGCTCATAGAAAAATCGCCCGGCCTCGGTCAGCCGCAGCGGTCGACCGCGCTCGAGCAGCACCACGCCCAATTCGTCTTCCAGTTGTTGAATCTGCCGGCTCAACGGCGGCTGGGCGATGTGCAGGCGTTCGGCAGCGCGGGTGAAGTTGAGGGTTTGGCCCAGAACCTGGAAATAGCGCAGGTGACGCAGTTCCATGTTGCCTCCTTTAATACCTTCAAGGTATCGAACCAGACCAATTCTATATTGGAACCCACCAGCCACGCAGCACAGAATCGACGCAAACCTATAAAGAACCCAACGGGTATTGCCATGATTTGCCCCATCGAGTCGATCGAGACCATCATCGTCGACCTTCCCACCATTCGCCCGCACACGCTGGCGATGCATACGATGCAACACCAGACCCTGGTGATCATCCGCCTGCGTTGCGCCGATGGCATCGAAGGCCTCGGTGAATCCACCACCATCGGTGGCCTGAGTTACGGCAACGAAAGCCCCGAGAGCATCAAAGTCAACATCGACCGGCACTTCGCACCGCTGCTGATCGGCCAGGACGCAAGCAATATCAACGCCGCCATGGTGCGCCTGGAACGCTGCATCCGCGGCAATACGTTTGCCAAATCGGGTATCGAGAGCGCGTTGCTCGACGCCCTCGGCAAGCGCTTGAACCTGCCGGTCAGCGAACTGCTCGGCGGCCGTGTGCGCGATGCCTTGCCGGTGGCCTGGACCCTGGCCAGCGGCAATACCGCACAGGACATTGCCGAGGCCGAGAAGATGCTCGACCTGCGCCGCCATCGCCTTTTCAAACTGAAGATCGGCGCCGGTGAAGTCGACCGTGACCTGGCCCACGTGATCGCGATCAAGCGCGCGCTGGGTGATCGCGCCAGCGTGCGTGTCGATGTCAATCAGGCCTGGGACGAGGCCGTGGCCCTGCGCGCCTGCCGGGTGCTGGCGGACAACGGAATCGACCTGATCGAACAGCCGATCTCGCGCAACAATCGAGGCGGCATGGCGCGGCTGAACCTGTCGAGCCCGGCGCCGATCATGGCCGATGAATCGATTGAATGCGTCGAGGATGCCTTCAACCTGGCTCGCGAAGGCGCGGCCTCGGTGTTTGCCCTGAAAATCGCCAAGAACGGCGGCCCGCGTGCGGTGCTGCGGACGGCGGCGATTGCTCAAGCGGCGGGCATCGGCCTCTACGGCGGCACCATGCTCGAAGGCGGCATCGGCACCCTGGCTTCGGCACATGCCTTTGTCACGCTGAACACGCTGGCGTGGGGCACCGAACTGTTCGGTCCGTTGCTGCTCACCGAAGACATCCTCACCGAGCCGCCTGTGTACCGTGATTTCCACCTGCATGTCTCCACCGCACCGGGCCTGGGCCTGGCGATCGACGAAGAGCGCCTGGCGTTCCTGCGTCGTGACAAACACTAAGAGGCGCCTGCCATGTTGTTCCACGTAAAGATGACCGTGAACCTGCCGCTCGACATGCCCGCCGAGCGCGCCGCCAGTCTCAAGGCCGAAGAGAAGGCCCTGGCGCAGCGCCTGCAACAAGAGGGGAAATGGCGCCACCTGTGGCGCATTGCCGGGCACTACGCCAACTACAGCGTGTTCGATGTCGAGAGTGTGCAGGCGCTGCACGACCTGCTGATGCAACTGCCGTTGTTCCCCTATATGGCCATCGAAGTCAATGCGCTGTGTCGGCATCCGTCGTCGATCCACGCGGACGACCGCTGAGCCTGTTTTGCACCCAATAATTACAAGATGAGGATTGCACCATGTCCATCCGACTGTCCCAGACTGCTCACGCCCAGCAGTTTCTCGAAGAAGCCAGCGGTCACCGCAGTGAAGGCGGCAACCCGCGCACCAAGGCGCTGATCTATCGGATCCTGCGCGACACCGTGAATATCATCGAAGACCTGGACGTGACCCCGCAAGAGTTCTGGGCGGCGGTCAACTACCTCAACGAACTGGGGAAAAACCAGGAAGCCGGCTTGCTCGCCGCCGGGTTGGGCCTGGAGCATTATCTGGACCTGTTGATGGATGCCGCCGACATCGAGGCCGGCAAATCCGGTGGCACGCCGCGCACCATCGAAGGCCCGCTGTATGTGGCCGGTGCTCCGCTGTGCAAATACGAAGCGCGCCTGGATGATGGCAACGACGACGCCGTGCCGCTGTTCATGCGCGGGCAGGTGCGCGACACCCAGGGCAAACCGCTGGCGGGGGCGATTGTCGATGTGTGGCAGGCCAATACCGGCGGCACCTATTCGTGGTTTGACCCGACGCAATCGGAGTTCAACCTGCGCCGCCGCATCGAGACCGACGCCCAGGGCCACTATCGTTTTCGCAGCATCGTGCCGTCGGGCTACGGCTGCCCGCCGACCGGGCCGACCCAGCAGTTGCTCGATCAGTTGGGGCGCCACGGGCAGCGTCCGGCGCACATTCACTTCTTCATCTCGGCGCCCGGCCATCGGCACCTGACCACGCAGATCAACCTGTCGGATGATCCGTACCTGCACGATGATTTTGCCTATGCCACACGTGATGAGTTGATCGCCCAGATCCGCTTCAGTGACGATCCGCAGCTGGCACAGGAGTTCGGCGTGCAGGGGCGGTTTGCGCAGATTGATTTTGACTTTGAGTTGCAGGTGGCTGTTGCCCCCGCGGAGCAGCAGCGCATGCAGCGCGTACGCGCGCTCGAAGACTGAACACGGTTAAAAAATGTGTGAGGGGGCAAGCCCCCTCCCACATTGCACCGGTGTTGGATTTGGTTATTTGCGCACCACCAGATCCAGCACCTCATCCCGATCCTTGATTTTCTGCAGCACAATCTCCGAACGTATATCCATGACCCCCGCCGTGCGGTTGAGTTGGTTCACGATAAAGTCCGAAAAATGCTTGAGGTTGCGCGCCTGTACCCGCAGCACATAGTTGCTGGCGCCGGTGACCACATAGGCACTGGCCACCTCCGGCCAACCCTGCACTTTCTCGATGAATGTCTCATGCCAGTCTTGCACATCCTGGCGCAAGGACAGGTGCACGATGGCCTCAAGCTCAATGCCCAACTGCTCGGCATTGAGCACCGCCCGATAGCCGCTGATGACGCCTTCGCTTTCCAGCAGGCGCAAACGGCGCAGGCACGCCGAGGGCGACAGAGCGACTTTTTCCGCCAGTTCCTGGTTGCTGATACGGCCATCCTGTTGCAGGAAATGCAGGAGGCGCAGGTCGGTGGCGTCAAGAATCATGGGTTGAATAAATCCGCGTGTTTGGGAGTTAAATTCGAATTTCCTACAGCTTAAATAGCGCTTCACCTACCACTTTGCACGAAAATTCTCTAAAGCTTCGTTCATTATTTGCTCCATCTTCTCTTATAAAAACCAGGACAGACCATGACCACCCTAAGCCATTGCCAAGCCCTCGACGCCCAGGACCCGCTGGCGCCTTTGCGCGCTCAGTTCGCCCTGCCTGAGGGCGTCATCTACCTTGACGGCAACTCCCTCGGCGCGCGTCCGGTGGCCTCGCTGGCGCGGGCGCAACAGGTGATCGCCCAAGAGTGGGGCAACGGCCTGATTCGCAGCTGGAACAGCGCCGGTTGGGCGGACCTGTCCCTGCGCCTGGGCAATCGCCTGGCACCGCTGATCGGCGCAGGCGAGGGCGAAGTGGCGGTTACCGACACCACGTCCATCAACCTGTTCAAGGTGCTCAGCGCCGCGCTGAGCGTACAGCGCGAGCGTGTACCGGCGCGCAAAGTGATCGTCAGCGAAGCGAGCAATTTTCCCACCGACCTGTACATCGCCGAGGGCCTCGCCGAGCTGCTGCAACAGGGTTACACCCTGCGCTTGGTCAACAGCCCGGACGAACTGCCCCGCGCCATCGACCAGGATGTGGCGGTGGTGATGCTCACCCATGTCAACTACAAGACCGGCTATATGTATGACATGCACGCACTCACCGCCTTGAGCCATGAGTGCGGCGCGTTGAGCCTCTGGGACCTGGCGCATTCGGCCGGTGCGGTGCCCATCGACCTGCACGCGGCCGGGGCCGATTATGCGATTGGCTGCACCTACAAATACCTCAATGGCGGCCCGGGCTCCCAGGCGTTCGTGTGGGTCAGCCCGGCGTTGGTGGACCTGGTGCGCCAGCCGCTGTCGGGCTGGTTCGGGCATACCCGTCAATTTGCGATGGAATCGAACTACGCGCCGAGCGCCGGCATCGCCCGCTACCTGTGCGGCACCCAGCCGATCACCTCGCTGGCCATGGTGGAATGCGGGCTGGAGATATTTGAACAGACGGATATGGCCAGCCTGCGCGCTAAATCCCTGGCGTTGACCGATCTGTTTATCGAGCGGGTCGAAGCACGCTGCGCCGTCCATGGCTTGAAGCTGATCACCCCCCGTGAACACGCCAGGCGCGGCAGTCATGTGAGTTTCGAACACCCTGAAGGGTATGCGGTGATCCAGGCGCTGATCGCCCGGGGCGTGATCGGTGACTACCGTGAGCCGCGCATCATGCGATTCGGTTTTACCCCGCTGTACACCAGCTTCACCGACGTCTGGGACGCGGTGGAAATCCTCGGTGACATTCTCGACAACACCACCTGGGACCAGCCGCAATTCAAGGTGCGTAACAGCGTGACCTGATAGCACCACAAAACCAATGTGGGAGGGGGCTTGCCCCCGATAGCAGGGTGTCAGTGTTTTATCTGTTACTGATACACCGCCATCGGGGGCAAGCCCCCTCCCACAGGGGATCTGTGACAACAGCAGCAATCACAATAATAAAGGGGCACGCCACGTGACCACGCCAGACAACGGCTTTGCAGAAATCACCCACCGCGAACTGGGCCTCAAACGCCAGCTCACTTCCGCGCAAATGAGCATGATCGCCATCGGCGGCGCCATTGGTACCGGGCTGTTCATGGGCAGCGCCTACGCGATTGGCTATGCCGGGCCCAGTGTGTTGCTCAGCTACGCCATCGGTGCGTTGATTACGCTGATATTGATGGGGTGCCTGGCAGAGATGACGGTGGCCCATTCCACCTCCGGCTCTTTTGGCGCCTATGCCGAGTTTTACATCGGCCCGCTGGCCGGTTTCCTGGTGCGTTATGCCTACTGGGCGGCGATCGTGCTGGCAGTCGGGGCCGAGGTGACGGCGGTGGCGATGTACATGAAGTACTGGTTCGCCAACGTGCCGGAATGGATATGGATCGTGTCGTTCTCCAGCGTGTTGATCCTGCTCAATGCGATCAGCGTGAAGACGTTTGGCAACTTCGAATACGGGTTCTCCACCCTCAAGATCAGCGCGATTGTCGGCTTCATCATCCTGGCGGTGTACGTGGTGTTCGGCTCGGGCAACCCGGAGTATGGCGTGCAGAACTACACCGCTCATGAGGGGTTTTTTCCCCATGGGGTGAGCGGTATGTGGATCGCGGTGATCGTGTCGATCTTCAGCTACTTGAGTGTGGAGATGATCGCAGTGGCTGCCGGTGAAGCAGCCGATCCGGAGCGGGCAGTGAAGAAAGCCTTTCGCGCGACCATTGTGCGCCTGGTGGTCTTCTACCTGCTGACCCTGGCATTGATGCTCGCCATCGTGCCGTGGAACCAGGCGGGTCAGGCCCAGAGCCCGTTCGTCACGGTGATGCAGACCATCGGTATTCCCGGCGCCACCGGGGTGATGAATTTCGTGATTCTGATCGCGGCGCTGTCGGCGATGAACAGCCAGCTCTACATCACCACGCGCATGATGTTCAGCCTGTCCCGCGCAGGTTTTGCGCCCAGGTCCATGGGCGCGTTGAGCAACAGCGGCATCCCGCTCAATGCTTTGCTGCTGTCCAGCTCCGGTATCGCATTGGCGACCCTGCTCAACGTGGTGTACCCGGAAAGTTCGTTCACGCTGATGATGGCGATCTCGATGTTCGGGGCGATTTTCACCTGGTTCATGATCTTCCTCACGCACCTGTTTTTCCGGCGCTACCGCAAGCGTCATGGCGGGCCGAAGCTGTCCTTCGAGCTGCGCCTGTTTCCGTACAGCACCTTGCTGGGGCTGGTGCTGATGGGCGCGGTGATGATCACCACGTATTTCACTGACGCGTTCAAGATGACCCTGGTGTTTGGCGTGCCGTTCCTGCTGATCCTGAGCGCGGTGTATTACGGGTTTTTCCGCAAGGGCAGGGCCAAGGCATCGAACAAGGCCCTGGCATAACCCGGCAGGTGTTCGAACGAGCGCGCGCAGAGCAACAGTTGGCGACAGGCCCAGTCCTCCTTGAGGGGCCGGGCCTTGATGCGACCTTCCTGCGGCCTGCGGTCCAGGGCGGCCTGGGGCACGATGCCCAGGCCCGCGCCACGGGCGACCATGCGGATCACCCCATCGAAACCCTCGGCGCGGATGCGCGTTTGCAGGCGATAGCCTGCGTGCAAGGCCTGTTCCTCCAGGTACACCGCCAGCGCGCTATTGGCTGGCAGACCTACGTAGTCGTATTGCAGGCTGTCGATGAAATTCGCGGTTTTCAACGGATGGTCGAGGGGCATGATCAGCACCAACGGATCGTCGCGAAATGCCAGTTTCTGCAAGCCGTGGGTATCCACTGCATCGGAGATAATTCCCAGGTCGGCTGTGCCTTGGCGCAAGGCCTGGATAATGCGCAGGCTGGGCAACTCCTGCAGGTCGATATCGAGGTTGGGATGTTCGCGCAGAAAGTCGGCCAGCAGCTCCGGCAAATATTCGCTCAGCGCGGTGGTATTGCACAGCAGGCGCACCTGGCCTTTGACGCCCTTGGCGTATTCCGCCAGGTCTTGTTGCAGATGCTCGGCCTGTTGCAGCAGCAGGCGGGCGTGTCGGCCCAGGGCTTTGCCGGCAGGTGTCGGAGCGACGCCACGGCGGCCACGCTCCAGGAGTTCGATGCCCATCGAGGCCTCCATCGCCCGAATGCGCGCACTGGCGGCGGCCAGGGATAAATGGCTGCGGGCGGCGCCGGCGGTGATGTTGCCGGTGTCGAGGATGTGCAGGTAGAGGCGCAGGTCGATCAGGTCAAAGTGCATGGCTCAAGATTTCCTCAGCCTCATCCAAAACAAGAGGCTGCCTCAGTATATGGCGAATTTTCAACCGCTCGGCAAAACTGCACACTTTCGGCATGATGACTGTCCTGACGTTCTACCAAACCCTCGGCCCAGCCCTGACATTGCTGGTGATCGCCACGTTCCTGCTGGCCGGCACGGTCAAGGGCGTGATTGGTCTCGGCCTGCCCACGGTGGCCATGGGCATGCTCGGCCTGGCTATGTTGCCGGCACAGGCTGCGGCGTTACTGATCATCCCTTCGACGGTCACCAATCTCTGGCAACTGGCGTTGGGCGGTCACCTGAGTACCTTGCTCAAGCGCCTGTGGCCGATGTTGCTGCTGATTGTCTTCGGCGCCGGGCTGGGCACGCTGTGGCTGGGCATGGACGGTGGGCCGTGGGTGGTACGCGCGTTGGGCGCGGCGTTACTGGTGTATGCGCTGAGTGGATTATTCCTGCCGACCTTCACGGTGCAACCCCGAACCGAGCGCTGGCTGGGCCCGTTGTGCGGGGTTGTCACAGGCGTCATCACTGCAGCTACCGGCGTGTTCGTGATTCCCGCAGTGCCCTACCTGCAGGCATTAAGCTTGAGCCGCGATCAACTGGTGCAGGCGCTGGGGCTGTCGTTCAGCGTATCGACCCTGGCCCTGGCCGGCGGGCTGGCCTGGCGCGGCGCGCTCGGTGGCGGTGAAATCGGCGCATCGTTGTTGGCGCTGGTGCCGGCATTGCTGGGGATGTGGTTGGGCCAGGTGGTGCGCCAGCGCATCAGCGCGCTGTGGTTCAAGCGGGGATTTTTCGGCGGGATGGCGCTATTGGGAGGCCATTTGTTGCTCAGTGGTCAATAATGAGCCCGAGCCGATAACCAGGACAGCCCGTGAAAGCCCGATCCGATGAACTCCAGATCTTTGTCAGCGTAATCGAGTGCGGCTCGATTTCCGCCGCCGCCGAGCAGGTCGGGCAGACGCCGTCGGCGGTCAGCCGTACCTTGTCGCGCCTGGAGGCCAAGCTCGACACCACCCTGATCAACCGCACCACGCGGCGCATGGACCTGACCGAGGAGGGCCGGTACTTCTTCGAGCAGGCCAAGGTGATCCTGGCGCAAATGGAGGCGCTGGAAGAGCGTCTGTCGTCACGCCAGAAAAAACCGGCCGGGCGACTGCGTATCAATGCGGCGGTGCCGTTCATGCTGCACGCAATCATGCCCTATATTGGCGAATTTCGTCGTCTGTACCCGGACATCCAATTGGAGCTGAACAGCGACGACCTGATCATCGACCTGCTTGAGCAAAGCACCGACATTGCGATTCGTATCGGCACCCTGGCCGACTCCACCCTGCATGCCCGTGCGCTGGGCAGCACGCCGCTGCACATCCTGGCCAGCGCCGAATACCTCAGGCAACATGGCACGCCGACCACGGTCGCCGAATTGGCCGAGCACACGCTGCTGGGTTTCAGCCACACCGACACCCTCAACCATTGGCCGCTGCGCCATGCCGAAGGTGACCGCTGGCTGATCCAGCCGGGCGTTGCCGCGTCCAGTGGTGAAACCGTGCGCCACCTGGCATTGCAGGGGCAGGGCATTTGCTGCCTGTCCAACTTCATGACCCATCAAGACATCGATGCCGGGCGCCTGGTCCCACTCCTGGACACCTTCAACAGTGGCTACCGCCAGCCGATCCATGCGGTGTACTACCGCAACTCCCAACTGGCGTTGCGTATCCAATGCTTCCTGGACTTTATCCAGACCAAGCTGGCACGTTACGCCGGCTGATTCGTGACTGCCGCGCAAGAGTGAATTGGGCAACACGGGGTTATTCGCCGCCGGGGGCTGCTGGATACTGGGCTCATCCCTTACCCAGCCAGGAGCACTCTCCATGAATGTATTCGTTACCGGCGCCGCCGGTTTTATCGGCGGCTCCATCGCCACCGGTCTGGTCAAGGCCGGGCACGCCGTCACCGGTCTGGTGCGCAGCGCCGAGCAAGCCGCTGAAATGACGGCACTGGGCATTACCCCAGTGATCGGCACCCTCGATGACGCGGTGATATTGACCGAACAGGCGCAGCACGCCGATGCAGTGATCAATGCCGCCAGCAGCGACCACCGCGCTGGCGTCGAAACCCTGCTGGCTGCCTTGAAAGGCTCCCACAAGCCGTTCCTGCACACCAGCGGCTCGAGCATCGTCGGCGACGCGTCGGGCGGCAAGGCCAGTGATGTCATTTACTTCGAGGACCATCTGCCGGAGCCGACCGCCGACAAGGCCGCTCGCGTGGCGATCGATAACCTGATCCTGGCCGCCGCCAGGGAGGGTGTGAATTCGGCGGTGATCTGTAACACCCTGATCTACGGTCACAGCCTGGGCGTGAAGCGTGACAGCGTGCAATTGCCGCGCTTGCTCAAGCAGGCCCGCAAAAGTGGTGTGGTACGCCATGTGGGGCCGGGGCAGAACATCTGGTCCAACGTGCATATCGAAGACGTGGTTGCGCTGTACCTGCTGGCGCTGACGAAGAATGTGCCGGGCACGTTCTACTTCGTGGAAAGCAGCGAAGCGGCCTTTATCGACATGACCACTGCGATTGCCCAGGCGCTGAACCTCGGTGAGCCGCAGGATTGGCCATTGGCTGAGGCTGAGGCCGAGTGGGGGTATGAAATGGCCAACTACGGGCTGGGCTCCAACAGCCGGGTACGCGGCAAACAGGCCCGTGAACGGCTGGGCTGGGTGCCCAAGCGTACGTCGGTGGTGGAGTGGATTCGCAACGAGATGGTGTGATGTTCGCTTGATACCGAGGTGAGGCCACTCGGGGGCAAGCCCCCTCCCACCTTTGAACTGTGAATACATTCAGAGTGTGGGAGGGGGCTTGCCCCCGATGGCCGCGCCTCGGTCCCAAAGGCTAGCCCCGCGCCGCTCAATTCCGTACCATTCCCCGCCTTATCCCCCGCAACTCCCTGGTACTCCATGAACCTCACCCGTCTGCGCGCCGACGCCCTGGCCGGCCTCACCACGTCATTTGCATTGCTGCCCGAATGCATCGCCTTCGCCCTGGTGGCCCATCTCAACCCGTTGATGGGGCTCTACGGCGCTTTTATCATTTGCACCCTCACCGCGTTGTTCGGCGGCCGGCCCGGCATGGTGTCCGGTGCGGCCGGTTCCATGGCGGTGGTGATCGTGGCGCTGGTGGTGCAACACGGCGTGGAGTATCTGCTGGCGACCGTGTTGCTGGGCGGGTTGATCATGGTCGCCTTCGGCCTGCTGCGCCTGGGCAAGCTGGTGCGCATGGTGCCCCACCCGGTGATGCTGGGGTTCGTCAACGGCCTGGCGATTATCATTGCGCTGGCGCAGTTGGAGCACTTCAAAAGCGGTGAAGCCTGGCTCAGCGGTACACCGCTGTACGTGATGGTCGGGCTGGTCGCGGTCACCATGGCCATCGTCTACCTGCTGCCACGCCTGACCCGCGCCGTGCCGCCCGCCCTGGTGGCGATCCTCGGCGTAGGCCTGGCCGTGTACCTGCTCGGCTTGCCCACCCGCACCCTCGGCGATATGGCGCACATCGCAGGCGGCCTGCCGACCTTCGCGCTGCCGCAGCTCCCCTGGACCCTGGAAACCCTTGGGATCATCGCGCCGTATGCGTTCCTGATGGCAATGGTCGGCCTGCTGGAAACCCTGCTGACCCTCAACCTCACCGACGAAATCACCGAAACCCGTGGCTACCCCGACCGCGAAAGCGTGGCCCTGGGCGCTGCGAATATGGTCTCGGGCCTGTTCGGCGGCATGGGCGGTTGCGCGATGATCGGGCAAACCGTGATCAACCTCAGTTCCGGCGGACGTGGGCGATTCTCCGGCGTGTTTGCCGGGGTGATGATCCTGCTGTTCATTCTGTTTCTGTCGCCGCTGATCGAGCGGATTCCGCTGGCGGCCCTGGTGGGGGTGATGTTCGTGGTGTCCCAGCAGACGTTCGCCTGGGCGTCGTTGCGGGTGATCAACAAGGTGCCGCTCAATGACGTGCTGGTGATCATCGCGGTGACGGTCATCACCGTGTTCACCGACCTGGCGACCGCTGTGCTGTGCGGTATCGTGATCGCTGCGCTGAATTTCGCCTGGCAACAGGCCCGCGAGCTGTATGCCGATGAACACCTGGAAGCCGACGGCAGCAAACTGTATCGCCTGCACGGCACCTTGTTCTTTGCCTCGACCACGCCGTTCCTGAATCAATTCGACCCGGCCAACGACCCGGCCCAGGTGACGCTCGATTGCCGTCACCTGAGCTTCGTCGATTATTCAGCGATTGCCGCGCTGATGACCCTGCGCGAGCGCTACAGCAAAGCGGGCAAGCATTTGCGCGTGCTGCACCTCTCGGAGCGCTGCAAGAAACTGCTCAAGCGCGCCAGGGTTCAGCACGACTGACCTGCAGCAGCCTATGGCCCGACCAGGTTTTCGAGTTCCTGCGCACGGGTCTGGGTCATGTCCAGCACACAGCCGGAACCGTTGACCTGATCAATGGTGCCGCCGGTGGCGCTGCCCGCAAAGGCGCAATTGGCGTCGCGGTATTTGATCCACAGTCGTTGCAGATCCTGCAGTTGCTGCTTGCGGTTGCCTTCCTGGGCGGCCAGCGCGGTCTTGTAAGCCTTATTCAGCCGCGCATCCTGCACCTTGGCCTCCTTGACGTTGCAGCCGACCATGTCGGCGGTGGTGTCTGCGCTGTCCATGCATTTATTCAGCGCCGGGTTATCGGCGGCGGCAGCAGTGCCGCAGAGGGCAAGAAGCAGGGCGCCGGCGGCGAGTGTCGTGCGAATCATCAGTGTGTTCCTGGCATCGATGGGTGTGCAGTGTATGACTCGACCGTGCACGTTGAGTTTCCAGCCTTTATCCGAAGGTCATGTAAGAACACCCCCTGAATTTTCATGCGGCCGCGTCGGGCATATCCCACTGCGACAGCGCTTATCCCTGCGCGGTAATTACTTTCATAAAAATTGAAAACTCACCTTGGTAATGATTTATGAGTTTCACAACCTATTCGACGTGACCCTTTCCGAGGAGTACCGCATGGCCGCATCACCGGGCTTCGGGCTATTGGCATACGCCGCCATCGCCATCATTGCTTTGATCGTGCTGATTGCACGTTACCGGCTCAATCCGTTTATCGTCATCACCCTGGTGTCCATTGGCCTGGCGCTGATGGCCGGGATGCCGGCGGACACCATCATGGGCTCTTACGAGGCGGGCGTCGGCAAGACCCTGGGGCATATCGCCCTGGTCGTGGCGCTGGGCACCATGCTCGGCAAGATGATGGCCGAGTCCGGTGGCGCGGAGCAGGTGGCACGTACGTTGATCAACCGTTTCGGCGAGCGCAACGCCCACTGGGCCATGGTCTGCATCGCGTTCCTGGTGGGGCTGCCGCTGTTTTTCGAGGTGGGATTCGTTTTGCTGGTGCCGATCGCCTTTACCGTGGCGCGGCGCGTGGGCGTGTCGATCCTGATGGTCGGCCTGCCGATGGTCGCCGGCCTGTCGGTGGTGCATGCGCTGGTGCCGCCGCACCCGGCGGCGATGATGGCGGTGCTGGCGTATAACGCCTCGGTCGGGCAGACCGTGCTGTATGCGATCCTGATCGGTATTCCTACGGCGATCATCGCCGGCCCGGTCTATGCCAGGTTCATCGTGCCGCACATTCACCTGCCGGCGGAAAACCCGCTGGAACGCCAGTTTATCGAGCGCGAACCGCGTACCCGTTTGCCGAGCTTCGCGCTGACCATGGGCACCATCCTGTTGCCGGTCGTGCTGATGATGATTGGCGGTTGGGCCAATGTGATTTCCACGCCAGGCACCGGCTTCAACCAGTTCCTGTTATTTATCGGCAACTCAGTGATCGCACTGCTGGTGGCGACCCTGGTAAGTTTCTGGACGCTGGGCCTGGCCCAGGGCTTCAACCGTGAGTCGATCCTCAAGTTCACCAATGAATGCCTGGCGCCCACGGCAAGCATCACGCTGCTGGTGGGGGCGGGCGGTGGCTTGAATCGCATCCTGGTGGATGCCGGCGTCACAAACGAAATCCTCGGCCTGGCCCATGCATTCCAGCTGTCGCCACTGGTGATGGGCTGGTTGTTCGCCGCGCTGATGCGTATCGCCACGGGCTCGGCCACGGTGGCGATGACCACGGCGTCCGGTGTTGTGGCCCCGGTCGCCCTGGGCATGGGTTATCCACACCCTGAATTGCTGGTATTGGCGACCGGTGCGGGTTCGGTGATCTTTTCCCACGTCAACGACGGCGGCTTCTGGCTGATCAAGGAATACTTCAATATGACGGTGATCCAGACCTTCAAGACCTGGACCGTGCTGGAAACCCTGATTTCGGTGGTGGCCTTCGGTCTGACCTACGGTCTGTCCTGCCTTTTGTAACCGGGAACCGCCATGGACATCCTCTACCAGATCCGCGCCCGCCAGGATTCCTTCAGCGCCGGCGAAGGGCGTATCGCCAGGCTGATGCTCGACGACGTGGGCTTTGCCGCGTCGGCCAGCCTGGAAGAACTGTCGCAACGGGCTGAGGTCAGTACCGCCACCTTGTCGCGCTTTGCCCGCAGTGTCGGTTGTCGCGATTTGCGTGACCTGCGGCTGCAGTTGGCCCAGGCCAGCGGGGTTGGCAGCCGCTTCCTGGACCCGGCCGGGCTGCCGGAACAGTCGGCGTTTCATCGGCAGATTCTCGGTGATATCGAAGCGACGTTGCGCCAGCACCTGGCTGGCTTCAATCAGCACAGCTTTGTCGATGCGGTGAGCCTGCTGGGCAAGGCGCGGATGATCCACGCGTTCGGCATGGGCGGCCCGTCGAGCCTGTGCAGCGATGAATTGCAGGTGCGGCTGGTGCGCCTGGGCTATCCGATTGCGGCCTGCCACGACCCGGTGATGATGCGGGTGACGGCCGCGACCCTGGGGCCGGAACAGGCGCTGATCGTCTGCTCGCTGAGCGGACTTACCCCCGAACTGTTGGATGTGGTGACACTGGCGCGCAACTACGACGCGCGCGTTGTCGCCATCACCCTGGCCGATTCGCCGCTGGCCGGGCTGGCGGACGTGCTGCTGCCGCTGCAACCGGCTGAAACCCATTTTATCTACAAGCCTACGGCTGCGCGCTACGGCATGCTGCTGGCCATCGACCTGCTGGCCACCGAGCTGGCGCTGGCCATGCCCGACGCCAACCAGGAACGCCTGCGCCGGATCAAACTCGCCCTGGACGATTATCGCGGCGGCCCTGACAGCCTGCCGCTTGGAGACTGAAATGACGTACGACACGCTGATTCGCCAGGCGCTGATCATTGATGGCGGTGACACGCCTGGGTACCTCGCCGACGTGGGGTTGCGCAACGGGCGTATCGAGACGATCGGCGACCTGTCGGCGGCGACGGCCGTGCATGAAGTTGACGCCACCGGCTATGTACTGGCGCCGGGCTTTGTCGATGTGCACACCCACGACGACACCGTGGTGATCCGCCACCCGCAGATGCTGCCCAAGCTCAGCCAGGGCGTGACCACGGTGATTGTCGGCAACTGTGGCATCAGCGCTTCACCTGTGAGCCTGCGTGGCAATCCACCCGATCCGATGAACCTGTTGGGCAATGCCGAGGCTTTTGCCTACCCGCGCTTTATCGATTATCGCGCGGCGGTTGAACGCGCCCACCCCGCAGTCAATGTCGCCGCACTGATCGGCCACACGGCACTGCGCAGTAATCATATGGACGACCTGCACCGCACGGCCACAGCGCATGAAATCGCGGCCATGCGCATGCAGTTGCAGGAGAGTCTCGACGCCGGTGCCCTGGGTTTATCCACTGGCCTTGCCTACGCCAGCGCAGTCAATGCAGAGACCGATGAGGTGCTGCAACTGAGCGAAGAGCTGACGGCTTATGGCGCGGTGTACACCACGCATTTGCGCAGTGAGTTCGAGCCGGTACTGGACGCGATGGACGAAGCGTTTCTGATCGGCCGACGTGCCAGGGCGCCCGTGATTATTTCTCACCTCAAGTGCGCCGGTGCGGGGAACTGGGGGCGCAGCCCGCAATTGTTGGCGTCGCTTGAGGCCGCGGCGAAAACCCATCCGGTGGGCTGTGATTGTTATCCCTATGCCGCCAGTTCGTCGACGCTGGACCTCAAGCAGGTCACTGACGCGTTCCGCATCACCATCACCTGGTCCACACCCCATCCTGAAATGGGTGGACGTGACTTGCAGGACATTGCCGCCGAGTGGGGCATTGCGCTGATGGACGCCGCTCGCCGCCTGCAACCAGCCGGTGCGGTGTATTACGGAATGGATGAGGCGGATGTGCGCCGTATCCTTGCGCATCCGCTGTCAATGGTGGGTTCCGACGGGTTGCCGGAAGACCCGTTTCCCCATCCCCGATTGTGGGGCGCGTTCCCGCGGGTGCTGGGACATTTCAGTCGCGATGTCGGATTGTTCCCGTTGCACACCGCAGTGCACAAAATGACCGGGCTCTCTGCGGCACGCTTCGGCCTGGCAGAACGCGGCGAAATCCGTGAAGGGCACTGGGCCGACCTGGTGTTGTTCGACCCGTTGCGGGTGCGCGATATGGCGGATTTCAAGACGCCGCAGCGTGCAGCCGAAGGGATAGAGGGGGTGTGGGTCAACGGGGTGTTGAGCTACAGCGCAGGGCAGGCGAACGGCCAACGAGCGGGCCGGTTCCTGGCGCGTAACGGGGATTTGCGTCGGGGCTTTTCACCACTATAGTGGCTGCTTTCGAACATGGAGCGATTGCGATGCACTTAGGAAAAGTCACCCCCATTCTGCGGATGTTCGACGAGGCCAAGGCGCTGGAATTCTATGTCGGCTTCCTGGGGTTCAAGGTCGATTGGCAGCATCGCTTCGAGGCCAATTTTCCGTTGTACCTGCAGGTGTCGCTGGGTGAGTGCGTATTGCATCTGTCCGAGCATCATGGCGATGCGTCGCCGGGCGCTGCGGTGCGGATCCAGGCCCAAGGAATAGACGCTTACCAGCAGCAATTGCAGGCCAAGGACTACCGTTACGCAAAGCCTGATGTAGAGGACACGCCTTGGGGCTCGCGGGAGATGAGCATCAAGGACCCGTTTGGGAATCGGGTGGTGTTTGTCGAGGAAGGGGAGGATTGAATGAATGGCAGCCCCAGTCAGTGACTGGGGCTGCGTCCGGGGCGAGCTTTTCTGTTGTTTACACCCGGAAATGGCTGACCATCTGTTGCAACTGGCTACCCAGCCGCGCCAGCTCTACGCTCGACTTGGCCGTCTCATCACTGGCCGTAGCGGTCTGCTCGGACACATCACGCACATTCACGATGCTGCGGCTGATCTCTTCGGCCACGGCGCTCTGCTGTTCGGCGGCCGCTGCAATCTGCTGGTTCATCGACTGGATGTTCGACACCGTTCGGGTGATGTTTTCCAGCGACACACCGGCCTTGCGCGTGAGGTCCACGCTGCTGTCGGTGAGGCTGCGGCTATTGTTCATCACGTTGGCCACTTGCTGGGTGCCGTTCTGCAAACCGGCAACCAGGCCTTCGATTTCCTCGGTGGATTTTTGCGTACGCTGGGCCAGCCCGCGCACTTCGTCGGCCACCACGGCAAACCCGCGACCGGCTTCACCGGCCCGTGCCGCTTCAATCGCAGCGTTAAGGGCCAGCAGGTTGGTTTGCTCGGCGACGGCCTTGATCACGTCCATTACGCTGCCGATCTTGTTGCTCTCTTGCTGCAAGTGAGCCATGGCGTCAGTGGAGCGTGCCACTTCGGCGGCCAGGCGCTCGATCTGAGCGATGGCTTCTGCCACCACCTTGTCGCCCGCGCGGGCTTGCCCATCGGCCTCGGCTGCTGCAAGGGAAGCCTGTTCGGCGTTACGCGCCACTTCCTGCACGGTGGCGGTCATTTCGTGCATCGCCGTGGCGACCTGGTCGGTCTCGATCTTCTGGCTGTTGACCCCGGCGCTGGTCTGCTCGGTAACGGCTGACAGCTCCTCGGCAGCGCTGGCGATCTGGGTCACGCCGTCACGAATCCCGCTGATCAGTTCACGCAAGGTGGTGCCCATGCGCTGGATGCCTTGTTGCAGCACGCCCAGTTCATCACGGCGGGTAACCTGGATATTGTGGCTCAGGTCGCCGGAGGCAATGCGCTCGACGACAGCCAGGGTGTCTTGCAGCGGGCGGGTGATCTGGCGGGTGATGACCAGGGCCGCGATGATGCCCACCAGCAGGGCCAGCAACGTGCTGATCAATTGCAGGCTGCGGGCCTGGGCGCTTTCGGCGTCGCGGCGTTCCAGCTGGATGTCGTAGAGCTTGTCGCTGATGGTGACGATGTCGGCGCCTTGGGTGGTCATTTCGGCGCGGGCGGTCACGATGTTGGCGTTGGCGGCTTTATAGCTTTGTACAGCGCTGCGATAGGCACCCAGTGCGGTTTCCAGCGAGCCCAGCGCGGTCTGTTGGCTGCTGCCGAAGACGGCAGTGAGGCTTTTCAAGCCGGCGATGGCTTTCTCGATTTGTGCGGCGGCACGGGCTTCGTTTTCTGCGTTGACGTTGTTGGTGTAACCACGGACGTCGTAACGCGCCAGCAGGAACTCTTCCTTGGCATTGGTCACGGCCTGGAACTGTACGAAACGCTCCGGGCTGTCGGGCATCTGCTGCACGCTGGCGTCCAGTGCGTTGATCTGCGCGTTGGCGATGTCGGCCTTGTCGCCCATGACCTCGCGCGCAGCGTTGCCGTTGCGGTAGGCCTCGCGCATTTTGTTCAGGGACTGCTGATAGGCCGTGATGACCGCTTTCTGCTCATTGAGCAGCTTGAGGTTTTCCGGGCTCTTGAAACTGTCCAGCAGTTTTTGTTGCTGGGCAGCGAAGGCGTCGAGACTGGTTTGCACGTTCTGCGCCACGGCTTCATCGCCGTTGGCCAGCATGTATTGCAGGCGCACGATGCGCAGTTTGGTCAACGACGCATTGAGCTGGGTGATGTCGCTCATCCAGTTGCTGCGGTCGATCAAGCCGCCCAGGCTGGTCCAGCCGGTGAGTGCCAGGATCGAGGTGAGAACGAGCACCAGGCCGAAGCCCAGGCCGAGTTTGAGATTGACGCTGATGTTACCGAACCAGCTGTTCATCGAAAGCTCCTTGAAGAGTGATGTCTGTCTGCTGGACGGTGTGTTGTTGTTTGAGCCAGCCAAGATGTGTAGGGCTGTATCGGCGGCAAGGGAAAATTCTGAAGTGCTTTTCTTGCTCGGCGACGTGGGGGCGCCATCACCCTTGGGCAATGGCGACTCAGTGGGCTCAGGACAGCGCGGTGTTGGGCACCACGGTAAGCCGGAGGCAGGAGGCGGCGGCGTGGCTCAGATGCACACTATTGTGGGCAATCCGAGGGTGGCTGGCCTGGCCAGAAGGCTCGCCGCTGTTGGGGTTGACGTCAAAACGCGGAAAGTTGCTGCTGGCGATATCCAGGCGCAACCGATGGCCGCGCTTGAATAGGTTGCAGGTGGCGAACGGCTCGATCAGCACCTTTACTCGCTCACCCGGCGTCAGGGCCGTCGGCTGTTCCCATGAGTCGCGATAACGGCAGCGGCGGATGCCGTCGGTGATGTTCATCGCAAAGCCCTCGGGGTAGTCGGCACTGGGCGGATACACGTCCACCAGCTTGGCGGTGAAATCAGTGTCGGGCGTGTCGCTGTCGATCCACAGTTCGATCTGCACGTCACCGGCGACGATCAGGTCGTCGTCGAGGGGATCGGTCTGGAACACCAGCACGTCATCACGCTGGGCCAGGGGACGGTTATCCCCCAGGGTGCCGAAAAAGTCGGGACGCTCCCGTTGGTCGAAGGCACCGCCGGCAAACACAGGGGCGCCGGAGGTCAGCGCGCCGCCGATGGTCGGGACCGGATGGGCCGGGTCGGCACGGTAACTCAAGTGGGCGTCAGCCTCGACAGGTGCCGTGCGGCTCAACTGCCTGTGTGCATTCAGGTAGAGAGTCAATGTCTGGCTGCCGGGCAGTGGCCATTGCGTGGTGTGCAGCCAGCGGCCCCCATGGTGCAGGCGCCCGTTTTCGTCGCGATGGCCGCTGCCGCCGCCCATCACAAACACCTGCACGCAGGCCGTTGCGGTGCGGGGCGAAGGCTTCAGGGATTGCTCGAACCAGGCCAGGCGGCAACTGAGCCAGTCCTGATCGATCTGCCCGTCAAAGGCAGCTTGCGGGCCGAATTCCACATCGCCGCTGTGGCTGATATTGCGGTCGCCATGCAGCCACGGGCCCATCACCAGGCGTTGGCGGGCCGTACGGTTGTGTGTGAAGGCGCGGTAGTTGGCCAGGGTCGAGCTGACGTAGGCGTCGTACCAGCTGGACATGAACAGCACGGGGATATCGGGCAGTTGCGCGTAGTGGCCTTCGGCGTAAATTCCCGACTGTCGCCAATATTCGCTGAAGGTGCCCTGGGCCCACTGCTCCAGCACGTAGGCTTCATATTCCTGCACATGGCGCAGGGGCGATTGCCCGGGTTGCCACGGCATACGTGTGAACCATTGATGAATATCTTCCTGCTCCAACGCTTCGCGAATCAGCGGGTCGTCCAGGGCTGCCGGGCTTTCCTTGGCCTGGCGATAGGCCCACGTCGCCTGTTTGAGCTCGAAGGCGCCGCCCTGGCGAATCCCGCACTGGTAGGCGTTGGCGAAGCCGCCGCTGTCCAGCACCATGCTGCTCAGGCCCGGTGGGTGCAGGCAGGCCATCGCCAGTTGCGTGTGGGCCGCGTAGGACAGGCCCATGCTGCCGACCTTGCCGTTGCACCAGGGCTGTTGGACGATCCAGGCCAGGGTGTCGAAACCGTCTTCGCCCTCGGCGGTGTACTTGATGAACCTACCTTCGGAGGCGTAGCGGCCACGGCAGTCCTGGAAGATCGCGACAAAGCCTTGCTCGGTAAACCGTGCGGCCATTTGCTCGCGGGAGAGGTGGTGGCCGTCGAGCTGTTTTTCCGAGCGCGAGGGTTTGCTCTTGTCGTAAGGCGTGCGCTCGATCACCACCGGAAACGGTCCACCGCCTGCCGCCGGCAAGTAGATGTCGGTGGCCAGGTGGATGCCGTCACGCATCGGGATCATTTGGTTACGCAGGATGTGCATGGGGATAACACTCATCGATTCAGTACCCGCTCGTCACCGCAATGGCTAGCAACGCCATCGCCAGCACGGCGTAGATCAGGAACAGCGGCAGGATGTAGCGCGCCCATTGGCCCCAGCCGACATTGGCGGTGGCCAATAGAACCAGCAGGCCGCTGGAGGTAGGGGTGATCATGTTGGTCAGGCCATTGCCCATCAAGAATGCGAACACCGTGGTCTGTGGGCTGACGCCGGACAGCTGGCCCAAGGGCCCGAAGATCGGCATGGTCACCGCCGCCTGGCCTGAGGTGGACGGGATCAGCACATCCAGCCCCAACTGCGCGAAGAACATGCCGTAGGCCGACACAATCGGACCGTGGTCACCCACCAGGTTGGCCAGGCTGTTGACGATTGTGTCCAGTACCTGGCCGGTACTGAGGATGATTTCCACCGCGGTGGCCAGGCCGATCAGGACGCCGGCGATCAGCACCTTCTTCATGCCATCGACAAAGGCGCTGGCAGCAGCGCTCGCACCGAGCCCGGCGATCACACTGAAGGCCACCGTCAGCAGCAGGTAGAACGCCGACAGCTCATGGTATTTCCAGCCCCAGCGGTTGGAGGCGTAGACCAGCAAAGCGATACCCGTCAGCAGCACGATCAGGTTGATCAGATGGCGCAGGGGCAACGGTGTACTTTCGAACGTGATCTGCGCCGTCGCATCGAAACCGTGCTTGCGAATGCTCCACAGCACGAAGGCGATTCCCACCAGCAGGACGCTGCAGTAGGCAAGCACGCGCATGCTCAGGCCACTGAAGATCGGTAGCCCGACCATTGGCTGGGCGACGGATAGCGCTACCGGATTGGAGATTGAGGCCAGGTAGCCGATCTTCACCGAGATCGTGACGATGGCCAGCCCGATCAGGTTCGACAGCCCCAGCCGGTTGGCCATGGCGACCATCAACGGCACGATCAGGATAAATTCCTTGGCCAGTCCCATGAAGGTACTGCCGGCGGAAAACACCAGCATCAGGCACGGCACCAGCACATAGATATTGCCCCGTGTCAGACCCAGCATGCGCTCCAGCCCGGCGTCGATCACCCCGGCCTTGTTCAGCACGCCGAACATGCCGCCGATGAACAGCACCATGAAAATCAGCGCAGCACGCTTCTCGATGCCTTGGGGAATGGCCATGAAACCTTCCACCAGGGACACCGGGCGGGCCACGCTATCGCCGGCTTTGCGCGGCTCCAGGGCGAACAGTTGGCCCAGGGAATCGTGCTTTTCCAGGACCTGGTAAGAGCCCGGTATCACCAGGCCATTCTGGCGCTGGAACGTGCCCGAGTTCACCGCGTAGGTAAACGCCACTGCGAGCAGG
Source organism: Pseudomonas sp. 37 R 15 (assembly GCF_900004865.1). Lineage (NCBI taxonomy): Bacteria > Pseudomonadati > Pseudomonadota > Gammaproteobacteria > Pseudomonadales > Pseudomonadaceae > Pseudomonas > Pseudomonas sp. 37 R 15. The sequence continues at coordinate 52,091 of NZ_CVTV01000046.1, forward strand.
ACGATGCTCAGCAGGATGATGGCGGGATTGATCTGCTTGCGTTGCGTGGTATTTCCCACCGCTGCTTGGGTAGGGATGCTCTGGGATTCGCTCATGCTGGTGGCCCCGGCGTGCGCCGTTATTGTTATAGGGGTGACACGTGTGGGGCGGACACTAGGGCAAAGTTTTTACGACGACAATGTTATGCGTGAGGTGGGTTGGGCTATGCGTTTTGTGCGGTCAGACGCTGCTTGAGGTGTTCGGCAAACGCGTTCACCCGTTGCGACCTGGGCTCATTGGCGCGAAACGCCAGGCCGAATGCGTAGGGCAGCGCCGGGCGAAACGGACGGGTGACGATGGGCAAATGCAGGAAGTGGCTGGCCAGCAGACCATTGACGATCGACACCCCGAGGCCCTCGGCCACGAAGCTGCACGCAGCCCCGACCGAGTGCACCTCGACCCGCACCTGCGGCGTGAGGTTGGCGGCACGAAACACCTGGTTCAGCTCGGCCCGCAGCGCCCGTTGCCGGCCGAGCATCACCAGCGGCACGTTGCGCAGGTGCTGCACTTCGATGCAGGCGTGACGGGTCAACGGATGCTCGGCGGGCATTACACAGACACCTTCGGTTTGCAGCACCGGCTCGACATCGAAATCAGGGATTTGCGTGGGCAGGCGCACAAAACCCAGGTCGGCCGAACGGTCCAGCACTGCACGCTCGATCATGTCGTAGGAGCCGGTCAACAACTCAACGACAGTGTCGTCATGGCCCTTGAGAAACTGCGCCACGATGCGCGGCAACAGTTCCTGGGTCATGCTGGTGGGCACTGCGACCTTGAGCAGGCTTTTGCGTGAGCGCCCTACGCGCATTTCATCGGCCAGGCGCTGGATGCGCTGCATGCCATCCACCAGTCCGGCGACTTCGGCGAGCAATTCCTCGGCTTCCGGTGTGGCCATCAGGCGGCCCTTCTTGCGCAGGAACAACGCAAAACCCAAGTGCTCTTCCAGCTGGCTCAGCAAGCGGCTGACCGCCGATTGCGAGAGGCCCATGCGCGTCGCGGCGCCGATGGTCGAGCCCGTGGACATGATCGCCTTGAAGGCTTCGAGTTGCTTGAGATTCACCGTGTTTTTCCTGTCGGTTGGGAAGGGCGGCCGGTGCTTCACGCATAGCCTGATGCGCTTCTCGCATAACGTTGTGGGGCTGTCGACGAGCCGTTAGTGTCCTCTCCAACGCGACATGCCGTCCAGCCTGGCGCGCGGTGCAACTGCCCATAAAAAAACACAACATGGCATTGAGGAAGAGTGTATGCGTGAGTTTTTCACGAAGGGAGGAATGGTCTCGGCGGGGCTGCTGACGAGCCTGTCACCGGCCTTGATGGCCCAGGGTTTCTGGGAGGATTCCCATGGCCGATTGACCTTGCGTAACGTCTATTTCAACGACGGTTACCGCGACGGTGGTGAAGACCGCAAGGAATGGGCCCAGGGTTTTCTGCTCAACCTCCAGTCAGGCTATACCGAGGGTGCCGTGGGCTTTGGCCTGGATGCCTTGGGGCTGGCGGGCCTGCGTCTGGACTCCAGCCCGACGCATGCCGGTACTGGCTTGTTACCCGTGCACGACGACGGTCATGCGGCCAGTGAATTTTCCAGCCTGGGTGTCACGGCCAAAATGCGCTGGGGCGATGCGGTGGTGAAAACCGGCACGTTACTGCCGAAAATTCCGCTGCTGGTGCACAACGATGGCCGCCTGTTGCCGCAGACCTTCCAGGGCACCCAGGTGCAATACACCGGCCTTCGCGACCTGTACCTGCACGCCGGGCACCTGGACAAATTCAAGTTGCGTAACTCCACTGACAGTGTGGATATTTATCCCCAGGGCTACAGCGGAAAAAAGGGGAGTGATTTCGATTTTGCCGGCGCTAGCTACGCGTTTACGCCGAAGCTCAGCGGCACCTGGTACTACGGTGAAATGCGCCAATTCTATCGCCAGCAATTCTTTGGCCTGGTGCATAAGCAGCCGCTGGGTAGCGGCACGCTGACCAGTGACTTGCGCTACTTCATCAGCAACCAAGCGGGTGAAGCGCGTAACGGCGAGGTCGACAGTGATATGTTCAGCGGTCTGTTCACTTACCGCCTGGGCGCGCAGGCGCTGGGTGTTGGCTATCAGAAAGTCAGCGGCGAGACGGCGTTGCCGTATGCCAGCGTCTCGACCGTGTATTCCTTCAGTAACGCCGGCGTGGGCAAGTTCATTCAGGCCGGGGAACACACCTGGATGCTGCGCTACGACTATGACTTCGCGGCGGTACTGCCGGGCTTGAGTTTCATGACCCGTTACTACAAAGGGCAAAACGGCGAGTTCAAGGGACGGGAGGCGCGGGAATGGGAGTCCGACACGAATCTGCGCTACGTGGTCCAGGACAGCACCTTCAAAGGCCTGGGTGTGGAGTTGCGCAAGGCCACTTATCGCTCGACTTATGCCAGTGACCGGGACAACTACCGGTTGTACCTGACCTACGACCTGGCGCTCTGGTAGCCGGGGAGGGGGCTGATCATGGGCCGGTCTTGTGTGCTAGTCTGCGGGCCCTTTTAGTTCTGGATGGCGCAGTAAACAGCGTTGTCCTACAGCGGAGCCTCTTCATGTCCGAAGTTAATCTGTCCACCGACGAAACCCGCGTCAGCTACGGTATCGGCCGTCAGTTGGGCGACCAACTGCGCGACAACCCACCGCCGGGCGTCAGCCTCGATGCGATCCTGGCCGGCCTGACCGACGCGTTCGGCGGCAAGCCAAGCCGTGTTGACCAGGAACAGATGGCGGCCAGCTTCAAAGTGATCCGCGAAATCATGCAGGCCGAAGCCGCTGCCAAGGCTGAAGCCGCAGCAGGCGCGGGCCTGGCATTCCTGGCTGAAAACGCCAAGCGTGACGGCATCACCACACTGGCTTCCGGCCTGCAATTTGAAGTATTGACTGCCGGTGATGGCGCCAAGCCAACCCGTGAAGATCAAGTGCGCACTCACTACCACGGCACGCTGATCGACGGCACTGTGTTCGACAGCTCCTACGAGCGCGGTCAGCCTGCAGAATTCCCGGTCGGCGGCGTGATCGCCGGCTGGACCGAAGCCCTGCAACTGATGAATGCCGGCAGCAAATGGCGCCTGTACGTGCCGAGCGAACTGGCTTACGGCGCGCAAGGTGTTGGCAGCATTCCTCCGCACAGTGTTCTGGTATTCGACGTCGAGCTGCTCGACGTTCTGTAAGACCTGTTGTTGATTACCTGTTGGGGCGAACACGTTCGCCCCAACAGGGATTTGCCGGTTTCTTCATGGATGGAACTTGCCATTAAGCTCCGTCGCCGGGCGCAACGCTCGGGCATAGCAGAACAAAAACAGATTCCTTACCACTTCCTTCAGCACACCAGGCTCACTGGAGCTCAGGCCATTCACGTCCAGGTCGCCCTGGTCCTGCAGTTCATTCAGCGCTTCTTCTTCAAGCACCGCACAGACTTCGCCGGTTTCCCGATGCAGGATCCGCAGGTAAGGATGGGGGCGGTCCAGCCAGGCATCTATCAAATAAGTCATGGTCGTTCTCCTTGATGGGTTTCAATGAGAATAATTCTTATTCGTAGAATAGCAAGTATCTATTGGCGGTTTGCGATTTTTTTGTGTGGGTATTTGAGACAGGTCAACAGGAGGGCCAAGCGCCATCCCGCGGCGGGCGCGGGATGGATGCAGCAGATTCAGACTTTGCGCACGAACTCGGACTTGAGCTTCATCGGACCGATGCCGTCAATCTTGCAGTCGATATCGTGGTCGCCGTCGCACAGGCGGATATTCTTGACCTTGGTGCCGACCTTGACCACCAGGGAGGTGCCCTTGACCTTGAGGTCCTTGATCACGGTGATGGTGTCGCCGTCCTGCAGGACGTTGCCCACAGAGTCTTTCTTCACGGTTTCATCGCCCGCGACTTCGGCCTCGCCATTGGCGGACCATTCATGGGCGCATTCCGGGCAGACCAACTGGGTGCCGTCTTCGTAGGTGTATTCGGAATTGCATTTCGGGCAGGGTGGCAACGTGCTCACTAAAGCTCCTTGGGAGTCAGGATGGCTAAAAGTCGCACATTATATAGGGTTTTGTGGTCTTGCAGGCTGTATGACATCCAAATGTGGGAGGGGGCTTGCCCCCGATTGCGGCGTGTCAGCCACCTTATACGTTGGCTGACCTGCTGCTATCGGGGGCGAGCCCCCTCCCACATTGTCCTGCGTCGCTGGTGATTTTAGTGAGTGCGGGCGACCGCAAACTCACTCAGCTCAACCAGGGCATCCCGGTATTCGCTGGCGGGCAAGGCTTCCAGGCACTTGATCGCACGGGCCACGTAGTCACGCGCCAGTTGTGCGGTGTATTCCAGCGAGCCCGACGCCTCCACGGCGGCACGGATAGCCTCCAGGTCTTCGATCCCGCCTTTCTGGATCGCCTTGCGCACCAGTGCAGCCTGCTCCGGCGTGCCTTCGCGCATGGTGTAGATCAGCGGCAGGGTCGGCTTGCCCTCGGCCAGGTCGTCACCGACGTTCTTGCCCAGGGTCTCGGCGTCGCCCTTGTAGTCGAGCAGGTCGTCCACCAGTTGGAACGCCACGCCCAGGTGGTCGCCAAAGGTGCGCAGGGCTTCGGCCTGTTCGGCGGTGGCGCCGCACAGTGCCGCGGCGCTGTGGGTGGAGGCTTCGAAGAGCATCGCGGTCTTGCCGCGAATCACTTCCATGTAGGTTTCTTCGGTGGTGCTGGCGTCGCGGACCTTCGACAGCTGCAGCACTTCGCCTTCGGCGATGATGCGCGTGGCCTGTGAAAGAATCTTCATCACCGGCATCGAGCCCAGTTCAACCATCATTTCGAACGAGCGCGAGTACAGGAAGTCGCCCACCAGTACACTCGGCGCGTTGCCCCACATGGCATTGGCGGTCTCGCGGCCACGGCGCATGCCGGACATGTCGACCACGTCGTCATGCAGCAGGGTGGCGGTGTGCAGGAATTCGATGGTGGCGGCCAGCAGGCGCAGGTCATCGCCTTCGCGGCCCAGGGCCTTGCCGCACAGCAACACTAATAAAGGACGCAGACGCTTACCGCCGGCCGACGTAATGTAGTCGCCAATTTTGGAGACCAGCGGCACTTTTGACGTCAGCTGCTGCTTGATGATGCCGTCGACGGCGCTAAAATCGTCCGCGACCGCGCGGTAGAAAGCTTGGGGTTGCATCAGCGACAGTCGCTCCAGAAGGGTTGCGCGGCATGCTAGGACCCTGACCCCGCAGTGTCAAGGCGCGATAGACGGCCCCTTGCAACACCCCTTTACCTTGCGTACAATCGCGCACCCTGAACTTCCTGGGCAGCACCTGCCTTACGCAATTGCATTCGGGACGTCCATCCCATGCAGCCATGCCAGCCAATACCTCTTCTTATAAAGCGCTGGGTGAGCAGGATTATCGGAGAAATACCATGTCGTACGCAGTAATTGTTACTGGTGGCAAGCAATACAAAGTCGCCCCAGGTGAATACCTGAAGATCGAAAAACTGGAAATCGCCACTGGCGAATCCGTGACGTTTGATCGCGTTCTGTTGGTCGCCAATGGCGATGACGTGAACATCGGCGCTCCAGTTGTTGCTGGCGCTACCGTTGTGGCTGAAGTGATCTCCCAAGGTCGTCACGATAAAGTCCGCATCATCAAGTTCCGTCGTCGTAAGCACCACATGAAGCGTATGGGCCACCGCCAGTGGTACACCGAGATCAAAATCACCGGTATTCAGGCTTAATTTCAGCCTAATTCCTCACTAGGAGAATTGACTCATGGCACACAAAAAAGCTGGTGGTAGTACCCGTAACGGTCGCGACTCAGAAGCCAAACGCCTTGGCGTGAAGATGTATGGCGGCCAGAAAATCATTCCGGGCAACATCATCGTGCGTCAGCGCGGCACCCAATTCCACGCCGGTTACGGTGTTGGCATGGGTAAGGATCACACCCTCTTCGCTAAAATCGAAGGCGTGATCAAGTTTGAAGTAAAAGGCGCGTTCAACCGCCGTTACGTGAGCGTTGTCGCCGCTTAATTGCGCGATCGCTGGAAAAGCCCTGTCTCGCGACGGGGCTTTTTCGTTTATGGGGTGAGTCTCTTGCAAAGCTGTTTGTGATGGGCTCCGGGGCTGGATTTGCGGTCGCTGATTGAGGTCGCTGCGCTCATTTTTGCAAGAGTCTTATGTCTTGGTTTCTTAAGCTCGTCCGTGCGGCGAGAGGCGTTTTGTTATGAAGTTCGTTGATGAAGTTTCCATCCGAGTAAAAGCAGGCGACGGCGGTAACGGTTGCATGAGTTTCCGTCGCGAGAAGTTCATTGAAAACGGTGGCCCAAACGGCGGTGACGGCGGTGACGGCGGTTCCATCTACATGATGGCCGACGAAAACCTCAACACCCTGGTCGACTACCGTTACACCCGGCACTTTGATGCCGAGCGTGGCTCCAACGGCGGCAGCACCGACTGCACCGGTAAAAAAGGCGAAGACCTGGTACTGCGCGTACCGGTCGGTACCACGATTATCGACTCCGCTACCCAGGAAGTGATCGGCGACCTGACCAAGGCCGGCCAGAAGCTGATGGTGGTGCAGGGCGGCTGGCACGGTCTGGGTAACACCCGATTCAAGTCCAGCACCAACCGTGCACCGCGCCAGACCACCCCAGGCAAGCCGGGCGAGCAGCGCGACCTCAAGCTGGAAATGAAAGTACTCGCCGACGTAGGCCTGCTGGGCCTGCCGAACGCCGGCAAAAGTACCTTCATTCGCTCGGTCTCGGCCGCCAAGCCGAAAGTTGCCGACTACCCGTTCACCACCCTGGTGCCGAACCTGGGCGTGGTCAGCGTCGACCGCTGGAAGAGCTTTGTGATCGCCGACATCCCAGGCCTGATCGAAGGTGCTTCCGACGGCGCAGGCCTGGGGATTCGCTTCCTCAAGCACTTGTCGCGCACCCGTTTGCTGCTGCACCTCGTCGACATGGCGCCACTGGATGACACCAGTGCAGCCGACGCCGCCGAAGTGATCGTCAGCGAGCTGACCAAGTTCAGCCCGGCCCTGGCCGAGCGTGACCGTTGGCTGGTGCTGAACAAGTGCGACCAGATCCTTGAAGAAGAGCACGAAGAGCGCGTCAAGGAAATCGTCGACCGCCTGGAGTGGGAAGGTCCGGTCTATGTGATCTCGGCCATCGCCAAAGAAGGCACCGAGCGCCTGACCCGCGACATCATGCGCTACCTGGAAGACCGCGCCGACCGCCTGGCGGCCGACCCGGTGTTCAAGGCCGAGCTGGCCGAACTCGACCAGCAGATCGAAGACGAAGCCCGCGCCCAGCTGCAAGCCCTGGACGACCAGCGCGCCCTGCGCCGCAGCGGCGTGAAGTCGGTGCACGACATCGGTGACGATGATTGGGACGAAGAAGACGTGGATGACGAAGACGGTCCGGAAATCATTTACGTGCGCGACTGATTCGTTGCGATAAACTTGAACGCCGCTCCTTATAGAGCGGCGTTTTGGTATCCGGGTATAACGTTATGGGCGGCGCTGGGTCGCGCGGCCCTCACTCTAAGGTTGAAGATGATGCGGAGCAAAGTGACAGGTGCGCAGCGCTGGGTCGTGAAGATCGGCAGTGCGTTGCTGACAGCGGATGGCAAGGGGCTGGACCGTGCAGCCATGAGCGTCTGGGTCGAGCAGATGGTGGCCTTGCATGAGGCCGGTGTCGAGTTGGTGCTGGTCTCGTCCGGGGCGGTTGCCGCCGGGATGAGCCGCCTCGGCTGGACCGCGCGACCCAGCGCGATGCACGAACTGCAAGCCGCCGCCGCCATCGGCCAGATGGGCCTGGTGCAAGCCTGGGAGTCCAGCTTTGCCGAGCACGGCCGCCACACGGCGCAGATCCTGCTGACCCATGACGACCTGTCCGACCGCAAGCGCTACCTCAACGCCCGCAGTACCTTGCGTGCGTTGGTGGAGCTCAAGGTCATCCCGGTGATCAACGAGAACGACACCGTGGTCACCGACGAAATCCGTTTCGGCGACAACGACACCCTCGCGGCGCTGGTAGCCAACCTGGTGGAAGCCGACCTGCTGGTGATCCTCACCGACCGCGACGGCATGTTCGACGCTGACCCGCGCAACAATCCCGACGCCCAGCTTATCTACGAAGCCCGGGCCGATGACCCGGCGCTGGACGCCGTGGCCGGCAGCGTCGGCGGTGCCCTGGGCCGTGGCGGCATGCAGACCAAGTTGCGCGCCGCGCGCCTGGCCGCGCGTTCCGGCGCCCACACCATCATCGTCGGTGGGCGCCTGGAGCGCGTGCTGGATCGCCTCAAGGCGGGCGAGCGCATCGGTACGCTGCTGTCGCCGGAGCGTGGCATGCTGGCGGCGCGCAAGCAGTGGCTGGCCGGGCACCTGCAAACCCGTGGCACCCTGGTGCTGGACGAAGGCGCGGTATCGGCGCTGTCCCAGGGTAACAAGAGCTTGCTGCCGGTGGGCGTCAAGCGGGTGCAAGGCAGCTTCCGCCGAGGCGAGATGGTGGTCTGCGTGGCGCCGGACGGTCGTGAGATCGCCCGCGGCCTGGCGAACTACAGTGCCCTGGAAGCGCAGAAGATTATTGGACAATCGTCCGACGCGATTGTCGGACTCTTGGGTTACATGGCCGAGCCGGAACTGGTTCACCGCGACAACCTGATCCTGGTTTAACCAAAGGAATACACGATGCGTTTAGTGAAGGGATTACTCGGCCTGCTGTTGGCCATGCCACTGCTGGCCTCGGCCGAAGAAGTTGGCCAGGTGTCGACGGTGTTCAAGATTGTCGGCCCCAATGACCGGATCGTCGTCGAAGCATTCGATGACCCCAAGGTCGACGGCGTGACGTGTTACCTGTCGCGCGCCAAGACCGGCGGCGTGAAAGGTGGCCTGGGCCTGGCCGAAGACCGCGCCGAAGCCTCGATCGCCTGTCGCCAGGTGGGCCCGATCCACTTCAAGGGCGAGCTCAAGGACGGCGACGAAGTGTTCAAGGAGCGCACCTCGCTGGTGTTCAAGACCATGCAGGTGGTGCGTTTCCTCGACAAGAAGCGCAATACCCTGGTGTATCTGGTCTACAGCGACCGCCTGATCGAAGGCAGCCCGCAGAACGCGGTGACGGCGATCCCGATTTTGCCATGGCCAACCGCTCAGTAACCGGCGGGCGAGTTTTTCAATAGGCATCTATGATTGCAGGCCTGTGGTCTGTAATCTCGAACGGCCGCAATGCGAAGAACATGGGATATCTGGAGTTCGTCATGAGTGCTTTCCACGACCTGAAACTCAAAGCGTTGGACGGACAAGAGCTGCCGCTGGCGCCCTTGAAGGGCCACGTCGTACTGGTGGTCAACGTCGCCTCCAAATGCGGTCTGACCCCGCAGTATGCGGCCCTGGAAAACCTCTACCAGCAATACAAGGATCAGGGTTTCACCGTGCTGGGCCTTCCCTGCAATCAGTTTGCAGGCCAGGAGCCGGGTACCGAGCAGGAGATCCAGGCATTCTGCAGCCTCAATTACGGGGTGACGTTCCCCCTGGGCAGCAAGCTTGAGGTGAATGGCCCTGATCGTCACCAGCTGTACCGCCTGCTGGCGGGCGAGGGCGCCGAATTTCCCGGGGATATCACCTGGAATTTCGAGAAGTTCCTGCTCGGCAAAGATGGCCGTGTGCTTGCGCGCTTCTCGCCGCGTACGCCGCCGGAAGATCCTTCAATCGTTCAGGCCATCGAAAAAGCCCTGGCCTGAATCCCCCCTCTGTAGGAGCGAGCCTGCTCGCGAAAATCGCCAACGGTGACGCGTACACTCTGGATTTACGCGCTGCCCTCCGGCTCTTCGCGAGCAAGCTCGCTCCTACAGGTATTCGGTTGTTTTTATCGCCTTAATCACTCAGATCAATAGTGCTACCCAGCAAGCTTTGGCGTGCATATTATCCACATCATAAATTCGCCTCATGTGGAGTGCTCCATGCCCGCCCAAGCCTTGTTCAAACCTTTTCAGCTCGGTGCACTGCAACTGTCGACCCGCGTGGTGATGGCGCCCATGACGCGTTCGTTTTCACCCGGCGGTGTACCCAATTCCAAGGTTATCGAGTACTACCGCCGCCGCGCCGCCGCCGGTGTGGGGCTGATCATCACCGAAGGCACAGTGGTGGGGCATCAAGCCTCCAACGGCTACCCCAACGTTCCACACTTCTACGGCGAAGCGGCGTTGGCCGGCTGGAAGAAAGTGGTGGATGCGGTGCACGCCGAAGGCGGCAAGATTGTTCCGCAGTTGTGGCATGTGGGCAGTGTGCGCCGTATCGGGACCGAACCTGACGCCAGCGTGCCTGCCTATGGCCCGATGGAAAAACTCAAGGAGGGCAGCGTCGTTGTCCACGGCATGACCACCCAGGACATCCAGGACGTGATCAATGCCTTCGCCCAGGCGGCCAGAGATGCCCAGCGCATCGGCATGGACGGTGTGGAAATCCACGGCGCCCACGGCTATCTGGTCGACCAGTTCTTCTGGGAAGGCAGCAACCAGCGCACCGACGAATACGGCGGCAGCCTGGCCAATCGGTCACGTTTCGCCATCGAACTGATCCAGGCTACCCGCGCGGCGGTTGGCCCGGATTTTCCGATCATCTTGCGTTTTTCCCAGTGGAAGCAGCAGGACTACACGGCGCGCCTGGTGCAAACGCCCGAGGCGTTGGGTGAATTCCTCAAGCCGTTGTCCGACGCCGGCGTGGATATTTTCCACTGCTCCACGCGCCGGTTCTGGGAACCGGAGTTCGAAGGTTCCGACCTCAACCTGGCCGGCTGGACCCGCCAGTTGACGGGCAAGCCGACGATTACCGTGGGCAGTGTCGGCCTGGACGGCGAATTCCTGCAGTTCATGGTCAATACCGACAAAGTCGCGCAGCCGGCCAGCCTCGAGAAACTGCTGGAACGCTTGAATAACGATGAGTTCGATCTGGTCGCCGTGGGCCGTGCGCTGCTGGTGGACCCGGATTGGGCAGTGAAGGTACGCGAGGGGCGTGAGGCGGATATTCTGCCCTTCAGTCGTGAGGCGTTGACGAGCCTGGTGTAAGCGGCGACAAGACGGGGGCCGGTTGCCCGTCATTGCACGCACCGCGTAACTGACGCTCGAACTGCTCGATGATGGCCGGCCACCCCTGACGGCTGGCATGTTGTCGGGCATTCAAACGTGCTCGGCGTAAGGTCTCGCGTTCCTCCAGCAGCCACACGGCCGCATCGCAAAATGCGTTCTCATCCCCAGGCATCGCCAGTACCCCATTGTAGCCGTGGCGAACATGCTGGGTGGCGGCCGCCTGGTCGTACGCCACCACACCCAGCCCGGACGCCATGGCTTCCAGCACCACATTGCCGAACGTTTCGGTCAGGCTGGGAAACAGGAACAGATCGCCCGAGGCGTAATGCCGTGCCAGCTCCTCGCCGCGCTGGGCGCCGCAGAACACTGCTTCGGGCAAGTCGCGCTGCAAGAGGCCGCGCTGCGGGCCGTCGCCGACAATGACCAGCTTCAGCCGCCGCGAGGGGTAAGTGCTCTGCAAAGCATCGAAACAGCGTTTGAGCAGCCCCAGATTTTTCTCTTGGGCGAGGCGTCCTACGTGCAGCACCACAATATCGTCGCTCTCCAACCCCCAACTTTCGCGCAGGCTGTAGTCGCGTTTCGCCGGGTGGAACAGGCGGCTATCGACTCCCCGGGACAGCAGCCCAAGACGCTCGAAATGCCGACGTTCCAACTCAAGGCGTTGACTCGCGCTGGGAACCAGCGTCAAGGTCGACCGGTTATGAAACCAGCGCAGATAATGGGTGACCAGGCGACTCAACAGGCTCAAGCCGTACTGGTTCGAATACTGTTGAAAGTTGGTGTGGAAGCCGCTGACCACACTGATTCCCAGGCGTCGCGCGGCGCGTAACGCCGACAGGCCCAGCGGCCCCTCGGTTGCGATGTACAACACATCCGGACGCTGACGGGTCCAGCGTCGCAGCAGCTTGTGCATCGACGATTGGCCCCATTGCAGGCCTGGATACCCGGGCAGCGGCCAGCCACGGCACAGCAGCAACTCATCGTCACTCGGCCGGCTCTGGTCGGCACCCTGGCGCGGGCGCACCAGTTCGATTTGATGGCCGCGCGCGCGCAAACCGTCGCACAGGCGGCCAAGGGTGTTGGCCACCCCGTTGATTTCCGGCGGGAAGGTTTCGGTGATCAGGGTGATGTGAAGCGAGGCTGTCGTCATGACCCACAGTGTCGCTGCGGGCCATGTCGTCATTGTGTCACCGGGATGATGGATTTATGACCGGGCTACCTGCTGGCCCGCCATTGCCTCGGCACCTTGCTCGCGCACCCAGAACAACGTGGCCCCGGCGACCGCCGCCGGCATCATCAGCAGGTTGACCACCGGCACCAGCAGCACCAGGTAGACGATGCCGCCGAAGCTCATGCTCTGCCAGCGTTTCTGGCGCAGCCAGGCGAGCATTTCGTTCCAGCCCAGCTTGTGGTTGTCGGCCGGGTAGTCGATGTATTGGATCGCCATCATCCACACGCCGAACAGCAGCCACAACGGCGCGGCAATCAGGTTGACCACTGGAATGAACGACAGGATGAACAGGCCGACAGCCCGCGGCAGGAAATAGCCCAGCTTGCGCATTTCCCGGGCCAGGGTGCGCGGGACCATGGCGATCAATTCGGCCCAGCTGAACGCGGGGAAGTCGTCGGTGCCACGCACCACCACTTCGACTTTCTCCGATAGAAAGCCATTGAACGGCGCCGCGATGATGTTGGCGAGCATGGTGAAGGTGAAGAACACCATCAGCACCACCAGAGCGACAAATAAAGGCCATAACAGGTAATTCAGAAAGCTCAGCCAACTCGGCAGGGTGGGCATCAGGTGGTCAACCCATAAGCTGAACTGGTGCCCGGCAAAATAGATCAATCCCACAAACAGCAGCAGGTTGATCGCCAGCGGCAGCAGCACAAACAGGCGCAGGCCGGGGCTCAGCACCAGTTTGAGGCCTTCGCGCAGGTATTGCGGGCCGGAAAGAGCGGGGGCGGGCATGGAAAACTCCGAGCATAGTGACGAACGGGCCGACCTTACCGGCTTTGTATTCCGGGGGAAAGCGGCGACATCAGCGGTAACAATCACCTCGATTGGCCGAGCCGACTGCATAGAGACCACCTATGAGCTGGATTGTTATTGCGTATTTCCTTAATCTTGCCCCCCTCGATACGCTGCACCCATTATTTTCAGGGCCTGCGAGTTCAAGCCTTCCCCAAGTGCTTCGTGGTCCCTTTTTTATTCCAGCCGTCTTGTTGTGCGGACGGTCGATAGGAGTGAGTCATGTCTGATACCCGTCATTCGCGAGTGATTATTCTCGGTTCCGGCCCTGCCGGTTACAGCGCTGCCGTCTACGCTGCCCGGGCCAACCTCAAGCCGCTGCTGATCACCGGCATGCAGGCGGGCGGTCAGTTGACCACCACCACTGAAGTCGACAACTGGCCGGGCGATGTCCATGGCCTGACCGGCCCGGTGCTGATGGAGCGTATGAAAGAACACGCCGAGCGCTTTGAAACCGAGATCGTGTTCGACCACATCAACAAGGTCGATTTCTCCAAGAAGCCTTACAGCCTGACGGGCGACAGCGGCGTGTACACCTGTGACGCCTTGATCATCGCCACCGGCGCCAGCGCTCGTTACCTGGGCCTGCCCTCGGAAGAGGCGTTCATGGGCAAGGGCGTTTCCGCCTGCGCGACCTGCGACGGTTTCTTCTATCGCAACAAGCCGGTGGCGGTGGTCGGTGGCGGCAACACCGCTGTGGAAGAGGCGCTGTACCTGGCCAACATCGCCAGCACCGTGACCCTGGTGCACCGCCGCGAAACCTTCCGCGCCGAGAAGATCCTGATCGACAAGCTGCACGCCCGTGTCGCTGAAGGCAAGATCATCCTCAAGCTCAACGCCACGCTGGACGAAGTCCTGGGTGACAACATGGGCGTGACCGGCGCTCGCCTGAAGAACAACGACGGCAGCTTCGACGAGTTGAAAGTCGACGGTGTATTCATTGCCATCGGCCACACCCCGAACACGTCGTTGTTCGAAGGCGTGCTGGAAGCCAAAGACGGTTACCTGGTGGTGCAGGGCGGCCGTGAAGGCAATGCAACGGCTACCAACATCGAAGGTATCTTCGCTGCCGGTGACGTGGCTGACCACGTGTACCGCCAGGCCATCACCTCGGCCGGCGCCGGTTGCATGGCGGCCCTGGATGCCGAGCGTTACCTCGACGGTTTGAAAGACGCCTCGTTCTAAGCAACCCTGCAAAACAAATGTGGGAGGGGGCTTGCCCCCGATTGCGGTGGTTCAGTACCAGATGTACTGACTGACACACTGCTATCGGGGGCAAGCCCCCTCCCACATTTTGATCCGCGTCTGACTCAGGATTTGCGGGTCAGTGGCTGTGCGGTGAATTTCACGCCTGCCAGACCATGGGCGATCAACGCGCGGATATTCCCATGGTCACTGCCTTCAGGCGTCGCCACCCGCGCACGGTAATGCTCGCCAAACGCCAGCAACCCTTCCTGCAACGCCAATCTCAGGCTCTTGCACGAACTAAGCAACGCGGCAAAACAAATGTGGGAGGGGGCAAGCCCCCTCCCACATTTTGATCCGCGTCTGACTCAGGATTTGCGGGTCAGTGGCTGTGCGGTGAATTTCACACCGGCCAGACCATGGGCAATCAACGCGCGGATATTCCCGTGGTCACTGCCTTCAGGCGTCGCCATCACCGCACGGTAATGCTCGCCAAACGCCAGCAACGCTTCCTGATCGCTCAACCCTTCCAGCAACGCCAACCCCAGGGTCTTGCACGACCCTTCGTTCTGGCCGGCGGCATTTTCCACATCGCCGTTGGTGAAGGCTTGCGGCTGATAGTCGTAACCTTCGGCAACAAAGGCCAGGGTATCGGCAAAAGCGTGCTCGCCGCTGTTGAGGCGGGCGCGCAGGGTGTTCAGGTCAGTCATGGGGTTTTCCTTTGGCAAACGCCGCTTGCTGGTCGGCACTGGCTTCTTGCTGGTATTGGGCTTTCCACTGTGCGTACGGCATGCCGTACACCACTTCACGGGCGTCATCGAGGCTCAACTCGATCCGGCGCTCATCGGCCTCGGCCTTGTACCACTTGGACAGGCAGTTGCGGCAGAAGCCGGCCAGGTTCATCAGGTCGATGTTCTGTACATCCTTGCGGCTGTCCAGGTGTGCTACCAGCCGACGGAAGGCGGCGGCTTCGAGTTCGAGACGTTGTTGGTCGGTCATGGAATCTCTCTGAGATAGTTTCAAGCGGGTAAGCTTCAAGCTGCAAGTTGGAACGCGTCTAGCTTCTAGCTTGAAGCTTGCAGCTTGAAGCTTGAAGCTAACGACTTACAGCTAACGACTTACAGCTAACGACTTGCAGCTAACGTAATCGACACCGACTCGGCAAAGCGCAGCGCGTGGGGCTTGTCCACTTCGACTTCGGCATACAGCACCGATTCGTTGCTCATCACCAGGTCCAGCAGTTCCTGGGTCAGGCGCTCGAGCAGGGCAAAACGATTGCCTTCGACGTGGGCGATGATCGCCTTGGTGATGGTGCGGTAATTCAAGGCATGGTCGATGTCATTATCGCGCACGGCTTCCTGGGCCGCATACAGGACCGTGAGGTTGATCAGCACATCCTGCTTGTTGAGGATTTCGTCCTCGTTGATGCCGATAAAGGTGCGCAGGCGCAGGTCCTTGACGCGGATGCGCGCCATGCCTGGTTGAAGTTGTGGCATTGCTACTTGCTCCGTCCAATCAGTTGCAGGAACTCCATGCGCGTGGTGTTCGATTCGCGAAACGCGCCGAGCATCACCGAGGTGTTCATGGTTGAATTCTGTTTTTCCACGCCGCGCATCATCATGCACATATGCCTGGCTTCGATCACCACCGCCACGCCGGCGGCCTGGGTCACGTCCTGGATGGCGTCGGCGATCTGCCGGGTGAGGTTTTCCTGGATCTGCAGGCGCCGCGCGAACATGTCGACGATGCGCGCCAGTTTCGACAGGCCCAGCACCTTGCCGGTCGGAATATAGGCCACATGGGCCTTGCCGATAAAGGGCAGCAGGTGGTGCTCGCACAGCGAGTACAACTCGATGTCCTTTAGGATCACCATCTCGTCATTGTCAGAGGCGAACAATGCGCCGTTGACGATTTCCTGCAGGTTCTGCTCGTAGCCATGACACAGATACTGCATCGCCTTGGCGGCGCGCTTGGGCGTATCGAGCAGGCCTTCGCGCCCAGGGTCTTCACCCAGGCCCTTGAGGATCTCGCGGTAATGGTGGGGCAGGGACAAAGTCATACAACATCCTCACAAACGGCTTACTTGATGTGCCGCCCGCCGTTGACGGTCAGGGTGGTCCCGGTGACATAGGGGTTGTCCAGCAGGTAACGCACGCTCTGGTAGATCACCTGCGGCCCGGGCTCGATACCCAGTGCCGACTTGGCCAGAACCCTGGCGCGATAGGCCGCGTCGTCGCCTTCATTGAACATCACCATGGCCGGCGCGATGCCGTTGACCTTGATCAAAGGCGCGAACTGCGCGGCAAACGACAGCGTGAGGCTGTCGAGCCCGGCCTTGGTGGCGCAATAGGCGATGTGCTGACGGCTGCCCTTGCGCACCACATCGTCGCTGATATGTACGATGTCGGCCGGCGTCGAGCGCTGCAGCAGGGGTGAACAATGCAGGTTGATCAGGTACGGCGCAAGCATGTGCACGCTGAACATGTCGATAAAGGCACGGCTTTCGTCGCCCGGGGTTTCCTCGACCCAGGCCGAGGCATTGTGGATGATCGCGCGCAGCGCGTTGGTCTGCGTCTTCAGCTCAGCGATAAACGCCAGAATACCCGTCTCGCTGGAGAAATCGGCAAATACACCGACCGCGCCGCGTTCGCGCAGTTGCTGCACACCTGGACGTTCGCTGCGGTAGCTGAAGATCACCGGTTGCCCTTCGTCCAGCAGGCGCTCGGCGCAATACAGGCCGACACGCTGGCCGGCACCGGTGATCAGGATCGGGGCATTGGTTGCAGTCATGGGAGGCTCGAGTCGCTGGCAGATGCAAACTATACCAGCGACCCGTCTCCCCTGTACTCAGGCGGCGGCTTCGCCGGTCTTGCGCGACGGCGTCGGATGCAGCCAGTTCGCCAGCAGATGAGTCGATAACGGGATAAAGAAGTAAACCATCAGCGGTGTGAGCGCCAAGGTGCTGACCAGCACCCGGCTGAACAGGTCCAGCTCGCCGAGCAAGGGGGCCAGGCCGAAGTTGAACAACAGTGACACCGGAAAAAACGCCAGCCAGATCGCCACCGCCTGTTTCCAGCGCGGCGGACGTGCGCCCACGGCACCGAACCAGCCATCGATGCCGCTCACGCGATGTTCGGACGGGTCGGCGAACAGCTCGCTGCCACGGCTCAGCCAGGCACTGCGCGACGCGGAAAACTCCCAGGCATGCAGGGTCTTTTCATCGGCGAAGCGGAAGATGATCTGGAATTCATCATCATGGGGGGGCGGTGCGAGCACGCCCGAGCCCAGGTAACCGGGAAAGTCCGTGGCCAATTGCTCGCCTTCGCGCAGCCAGGCCATCAGTTCTTCGTAGCGACCTTTGGCCACACGGCGCGCAACCATCAAGGTGACGGGGGAGGTAGACATTGTGTATCTCCAGATAAACGGATGCGCTTGACCGGGTAGGCGGCGCACGAGCGCAGTGGCGGGTATTGCCACTGCGCTGAAAAAACAGGCAAGGATTATTCCTGTTTTGCGAAAATACGCCAGTGACGTTGGTCCGAAGTCCGAGGGCCTTGAAAAAGACAGGTTTAAGTGCGTTAAATGGGATCCCATTTCCGTTGTCTTTTTGTCAGAACCCCGTGATTACTGCACCGACTGATAGCACTTTGCAGCTGGAATCGATTGATTCGGAGCAACGCTTCCCCATTCGGGAAGTGGCGAGATTGACAGGCGTCAATCCCGTCACTCTGCGGGCGTGGGAGCGGCGTTACGGGCTGATCCTGCCCGTACGCACCGAAAGTGGGCACCGCCTGTACTCCAGGGCCGATATCGAGACAGTCAGTCGTATTATCGAGTGGACTGAACGTGGCGTCGCGGTGAGCAAGGTAGGCAGGCTTCTGGCCCGTGACGCTCAACAGGCCGACGCGATTCGTGCCGAGCGCGACGCGGTTGAAGACAGCGAGTGGCCGCAGTGGCGGGCTCGACTGCTGCAGGCCATCAGTGCTTTCGACGATCGCCAGTTGGAAAACGTTTATGGCCAGATTTTCTCGGCCTATCCCCTGAACGTCGCGTTCCAGGACATCCTGATGCCGCTGTGGAACGACTTGCTGCGCCATCAGGGCCGTTTCGGTCAGGCCAGTGAGTGGCTGTTTTTCGACGCCTTCCTTCGGGTGCAGACGTTCCTGCGCCTGCAGATAGCGAGCGCGTCGCCGGCGCCCCGCGTGTTACTCAGCGCTATGCCTGGTGAGTGCCGAAAACTGGAGCTGTTGGTGGCGGCGCTGCTGATGAGCGGGGAGGGTTTGACCGTGAAGGTACTGGGCCTGGGCCAGCCGGTCGATGAGTTGACCCTGGTCTGTGAAAAGATCCGCCCCCAGGCGTTGGTGATTTTCTCCAACCATTCACACAAGCAGGACCTGAAAGCGCGTTTGAACCGCCTGGCATTGACCCTCAATTGCCCGCTGTTTCTCGCAGGCGCTGCATCGCAGCTGTTGCAGGCCGATCTGGCCGGTACTCCCATCGGTTGCCTGGGCAGCGAAGGGCGCCAGATGCGCCAGCGTCTGCAGCAGTTTCTCAGTGGCGGCCTGCATACCTGATCTCAGGCATGTACATGCGGATGCACCAGACGATGCTGGTGCAGGATGAACTGGCGCAGGCGCTCGATTTCATCCGCGTCACTCTGATTCAGGCGGTAGGCGAACAATCCCCGGGCGGTTTCCCGCTCCAGCGTGCCGCGCAGCGCAATGCGTTCGTAACCGGACGGGCTGAACCACAACGAGAAGGATTTCGGCGGCCTGGCTCGGCCACGCCCTTCTACGAGCACACCTTTGAATGACACTTCATGCACCCACAGCGCGCTGGCGGAGCCCTTGATGTTCTCCAGGGCCACCGGCGCTTCAAGGGCCAGGCGCCATGGGCGAATCATCGGTCCGTCTTCAAAAATACTCGGCACGCCCAGCCGAAGATGCACCGCATGAAACTCATCCTCGACCAGGTGCAGAGGGAAGGTGAGCTGCTGATTGTCGAACTGCGCCTGGATGGTGACTTGATCATGAGCGGCCAACCGGGTCAGCAGATCGCGAATCTGTGCACCGCCATTAACCGTCAGGCTCGACCATGCGTCCCGCAGGTTGAGCTGCGGGTTGTGCTGCATGTTCTGGATAAAATCCAGCTCGTCCTGAGTCAATAGAGCATCGCGGCGCATTGATATAGCTCAAAGGTTGGGCATTAAAAGGCCATTATCGCTCTAAAGAACGCATTTGTTACAGCTTGTTAACTTGGCTGTTCGACTTGAGCGCCGCCAGCTCGGCTTTAAGCTCGGCTACCTGGGTTTCCAACTGAGCCACGCGTTGCTGTGCTTTGACCTGAAGGGTGACGTCTTTTTGCACGCCGACGAAATACGTCTGCTGGTCGGCCGCGTTGTACACCGTCGACACCGAGAGCTCGTTCCAGAAGTGCGTGCCGTCTTTGCGGTAGTTGCGCACGATCTCTCGGCAGGCGCCGCCACTGTCAAGCGCCTCGCGGATCGCCATCAGGGCCGGCTGGTCACGATCGCCCGACTGCAGGAAGCGGCAATCCTGATAGAGAATCTCGTCCAGGGTATAGCCGGTCAGCCGTTCGAACGCGGGGTTGACGTAGATCAGCGGCTTCTCTTCGCCCTCGCGTTCGGCAACGACGATGCCGTCGTTGGACGCATTGACAACCATCTGCAGCAACTTGGCGTTAATCATTGAGCGTTCCATGGCTTGTTCTGATGGTGCAAGTTTATGGCAAATCCTGAATGTTGCACGGCTCGCCCTGAAACCACGGTGCAACTGCTAATATTCTACGCTTTCGTTCAATGACAGGATCAGATTGATGAAAGTCGCCATCCTTTCCGGCTCGGTCTACGGCACGGCAGAAGAAGTCGCCCGCCACGCCCGGGACATCCTCAAAGCTGCGGGTTTTGACGCCTGGCACGATCCGCGCGCCACGCTGGCGGACGTGCAGGCCTTCGCCCCCGAGGCGTTCCTGGCGGTCACATCGACCACCGGCATGGGCGAGTTACCCGACAACCTGCAGCCGCTGTATTCGAGTATTCGCGACCAACTGCCGGCCGCCTGGCGCGGCCTGCCCGGTGCGGTCATTGGCCTGGGCGACGCCAGCTACGGCGACACCTTCTGCGGCGGCGGCGAGCAACTGCGCGAATTGTTCGGTGAGTTAGGCGTTCGCGAAGTGCTGCCGATGCTGCGCCTGGACGCCAGCGAAAGCGTGACCCCGGAGAGCGACGCCGAGCCGTGGTTGGCCGAGTTTGTGACGGCCCTGCAACCGTAGCAAGTGGGCGCGGCAACTGCGGGCACACTGTCCAGCGTGCTTTTATTGACGGCGCTTCTCTGACACCGATTTGTACTATTCTCTAGACTGACTCGTTCAGTCATCAAGCTGGCTGCGAAGGCAACTCCGCAAGCCAGGGCGTCTGACTAGACTGGCCCATCACTTAAAAAACAATAATAAGTGCGCCAAGGAGGTCAACATCGTGAGTCTAGCCCCGGTTTCATCGCCACAGAATGTCAAAGACCAGGTCAGTGCGGCCGAATGGCAGACGCGTATCGACCTGGCGGCCTGCTATCGCCTGGTGGCGATGCATGGCTGGGACGATCTGATTTTCACGCATATTTCGGCCAAGGTGCCGGGCACCGATGATTTCCTGATCAACCCCTATGGGCTGATGTTCCACGAGATCACCGCCTCGAGCCTGGTCAAGGTGGACCAGGCCGGCAACAAACGCATGGCCAGTCCCTACGAGATCAACCCCGCGGGCTACACCATCCACAGCGCCATCCACGAAATACGCCACGACGTGAGCTGTGTGCTGCACACCCACACCGCCGCCGGCGTCGCGGTGTCTGCGCAACGGCAGGGCGTGCTGCCGATCAGCCAGCAATCGCTGTTTGTGCTGTCCAGCCTTGCCTATCACGCCTATGAAGGTGTGGCCCTCAATCACGATGAAAAGGCACGCCTGCAGGCGGACCTGGGTGAAAACAATTTTCTGATGCTGCACAACCATGGCTTGCTGACGTGCGGCGCCACCATCGCCGATACCTTTCTGATGATGTTCACGTTCCAGCGTGCCTGTGACATCCAGGTGCTGGCGCAGAACGGCGCGGCCGAGTTGATTGCCATCGAGCCGCAGATTCTGGCCGGCGCCAAGGCGATGGTGGCGGCTGTCACAAAAAGTGCCCAAGGTATGGGCGGTGCGCTGGCCTGGCCGGCGCTGCTGCGCAGATTGGATCACCAGGACCCCGGGTATAAAAGCTGATGCCACTTGCCGAAATACCACTCAGCGTCTGGCGCAAACGCGGCCAGGACTTCGTCTTCCGCGGTCACACCATTCGTTATTGGGTGGCCGGGCAAGGCGAGCCGCTGCTGTTGATTCACGGCTTTCCCACGGCCAGTTGGGATTGGCATTACCTGTGGCAGCCGCTGGCCCAGCGCAATCTGGTGATTGCCTGCGACATGCTCGGTTTTGGCGACTCGGCCAAACCGCTGGATCATGGGTACTGCCTGCTGGAGCAAGCGGACCTGCAGCAGGCGCTGCTTGAACACCTGCAGGTCGTCAAGCCGGTGCATGTATTGGCCCACGACTATGGCGACAGCGTGGCCCAGGAACTGCTGGCCCGACATTATGAAGGCCGGTTTCAGATGGCCAGTTGTGTGTTTCTCAACGGTGGGCTGTTCCCCGAAACCCATCGTGCAACGTTGGTGCAGAAGTTATTGCTCAGCCCTTTGGGCTGGATGATCGGCCGAGCCTCTGGGAGAAGCGGCCTGGCCAACAGTTTCAACCAGATCTTTGGCCCACGGACGCGGCCCAGCGAAAGCGCCCTGGATGATTTCTGGAGCCTGATTGAACGCAATGATGGCACGCGCATCCTGCACAAGTTGATCAGCTATATCCCTCAGCGCCGTCGCCTGCGCGACCGCTGGGTGGCAGCGATGCAACGCGACGACGTGCCGTTGCGCGTCATCGACGGTGAGGTCGATCCCATTTCCGGCGCGCATATGGTGGAGCGCTACCACCAGCTGGTGCCGCATGCCGATACGGTATCGCTGGCCGGCATCGGCCATTACCCGCAGATCGAGGTGCCGGTCCAGGTGCTCAGGCATTACCAGGCGTTTCGTGAGCGTATTGGCCAGCAGTCGACGCGTGCGGCTTACTCCTGAGTCTGGTGTCTGCGTAACGCATCATCCCGCTGCCTTATCGAGCACCATTCAGCGTTGCCCGTATTTATTGTGACCCAAGGTGCTGTGCCCGACACTCTGGCCATTGCCATTTTCGCCAGAGGAGTTGGGTATGAATCAGTCAGTGCAGTTGCAGGATAAGGTCGTGATCGTCACCGGTGCCGGCGGTGGATTGGGCCGGGCCCATGCGCTGCTGTTCGCCCGGCACGGGGCCAAAGTACTGGTCAATGACCTCGGTGGTTCGACCCAGGGCGAAGGCGCCAATGCCTCGGCGGCCGACCGGGTGGTGGCCGAAATCCGCGACGCCGGCGGCACTGCCGAAGCCAACCATGATTCCGTCACCGACGGCGACAAAATCGTGCAGAACGCGTTGGACGCGTTCGGCCGTATCGATGTGGTGGTGAACAATGCCGGCATCCTGCGTGACAAGACTTTCCACAAAATGGACGACAGCGATTGGGACCTGGTTTACCGGGTGCATGTCGAAGGCGCCTACAAAGTCACCCGCGCCGCCTGGCCGCATCTGCGCGAGCAGGGTTATGGCCGGGTGATCTTCACCGCGTCCACCTCGGGCATCTACGGCAACTTCGGCCAGTCCAACTACGGCATGGCCAAGCTCGGCCTGTATGGCTTGACCCGAACCCTGGCGCTGGAAGGGCGCAAGCACAACATCCTGGTCAACGCGATTGCGCCCACCGGCGGCACGCGCATGACTGAAGGGCTGATCCCGCCGCAGGTGTTCGAGCGCCTCAAGCCGGAACTGGTCAGCCCGTTGGTGGTGTACCTGGGCAGCGAAGCCTGTCAGGAAACCTCCGGCCTGTTCGAGGTGGGCGGCGGCTGGATCGGCAAGACCCGCTGGGAGCGCAGCCTGGGCATGGGCTTCGATCCCGAAGCGGGCTTTTCGCCGGATGACGTGGCGGCACACTGGCAGCAAATCTGCGACTTCGACGGCGCGGCGCACCCCGGGGACAATATCGAGGCGCTGAAAGAGATGATGGCCAACTTACAGAAGTTCAGCCTCTGATCGTTGCCATAAAAATGGTGAATCCCACGGGGCGTCGACGACGCCCCGTTTTTATTCGAGGCATAAAAAAGGCCGCTGCATAGGCAGCGGCCGAAGTAAGACGTTGGATCAAGGAGCGATAAATCAACGTCAGTGAACACGGGTAACAGATTGAAAGTAGTCACAATCGGTTGAATTCGAGCTTTTCTCCCCCACTCGGGAGCGGGCTGTTTGCCCTGAGAGCGAGGTAAGAATAGTCGGTTGTAACAGAATGAGTAATAGCAGTTCAGGACAAGGACTGTTACCAAAACGACAATAATGACCTGGTCGTCATCGATTCCTCTGATACGCCACCATCCATCCAATCCATGACCGCGCCGAAACCTTGGTCGGCGCGGCTCGTCATCCTTTCGAGCGACAACACGAATACCTCCTTGGTGCGCTTATCGCTCTTCATGGGCGGCAGTAGGGTGGGGCCTTCTGTCACTCACCGGGGAAGACGCATGACAAAAACAACAATGCGCGCCATCTTCACGCCACAGGCGCTGGCCGCTGCGGTTGCCGTGGGCTGCTGTGCCCAGGCACAGGCTGTTTCGTTCAACATTGGCGAGATCGAAGGGCAATTCGATTCCTCGCTGTCGGTCGGTGCAAGCTGGGGCACGCGGGATGCCGACACAAGCCTGGTCGGCGCCGTCAACGGCGGCACAGGTCAGGCGTCCACCGGCGATGACGGACGTCTGAACTTCAAGAAAGGCGAAACCTTCTCCAAAATCTTCAAGGGCCTGCACGACCTTGAACTGAAATACGGCGACACCGGTGTGTTCGTGCGTGGCAAGTACTGGTACGACTTCGAGCTCAAGGACGAGGACCGCGAGTTCAAGCCGATCAGCGATCACAACCGCAAGGAAGGCGCCAAATCCAGCGGTGCGCAGATCCTCGATGCGTTCGTGTACCACAACTATTCCCTGGGCGACCTGCCCGGCACCGTACGCGCCGGCAAGCAGGTGGTCAGTTGGGGCGAAAGTACCTTCATCGGCAACTCCATCAACAGCATCAACCCTATCGACGTGTCGGCGTTCCGTCGTCCAGGCGCCGAGATCAAGGAAGGCCTGATCCCGGTAAACATGCTGTTCGCCTCCCAGAGCCTGACCAATCAGTTGACCGTGGAAGGTTTCTACCAGTTGGAGTGGGACCAGACCGTGCTGGACAACTGCGGCACCTTCTTCGGCGGGGACGTGGCGGCGGACGGCTGCACCGGTAACTACACGGTCGGCAGCCCGGGGATTGCGCCGCTGCAACCCATCGCGGCGGCACGCGGCCAGGGTTTTGTGGTGACCCGCGAAGGCGTGGTGGTGCAGCGCGCCGCGGACCGTGATGCGCGCGACTCCGGCCAGTTTGGCGCCGCCTTGCGCTGGCTGGGCGATGACACCGAATACGGCCTGTACTTCATGAACTACCACAGCCGCACCCCGACCGTGGGCACGATTACCGCCAATACCAACCTGGCGACCATCGGCGCCATTGGCGCCGCCGCCCCGGCGGGCTTTGGTGGGGCGCTGGCCCAGAGCACCATGCTCGGTCGCGGCCAGTACTACCTGGACTACCCGGAAGATATCCGCTTGTTCGGCGCCAGCTTCTCCACCACCTTGCCCACCGGCACGGCGTGGACCGGCGAGATCAGCTATCGGCCCAATGCGCCCGTGCAACTCAACACCACCGACCTGACCCTGGCGCTGGTCAACCCGATTGCCGGCAATACCGCGTCGCCTATCCGCAGCTCATTCGGCGCCGACAACAAAGGCTACCGCCGCAAGGAAATCACCCAGATTCAAAGCACCATGACCCAGTTCTTCGACCAGGTGCTGGGCGCCGAGCGCCTGACACTGGTGGGCGAAGCGGCCGTGGTGCACGTCGCCGGCCTGGAAGACAAAACCAGACTGCGTTATGGCCGCGACTCGGTGTACGGCGCCTATGGGTTCCAGGGTGACACCGACGGTTTCGTCACCTCCACCTCCTGGGGCTACCGCGCACGGGCAATCCTTGACTACAACAACGCAATTGCCGGGGTGAACCTCAAGCCCAACCTGTCCTGGTCCCATGACGTCGCCGGCTACGGCCCCAACGGGATTTTCAACAAAGGCGCCAAGGCCATCAGCGTCGGCGTGGACGCGGACTACCGCAGCACCTACACCGCCAGTCTCAGCTACACCGACTTCTTTGGCGGCGACTACAACACCCTGACCGACCGCGACTTCCTCGCCCTCAGCTTCGGCGTGAACTTCTGATTTGGCTTAAAGAAGGACAAGAACCTATGCGTAAGACAATTGCAGTGCTGGCCCTGAGCCTGTTGGCCGCCCACGTGATGGCAGCGGTATCGCCGCAAGAAGCCGACAGGCTTGGCACCACCCTGACCCCGGTCGGCGCCGAAAAAGCCGGCAACGCCGATGGCTCGATCCCGGCCTGGACCGGCGGCATCCCGAAAAACGCCGGCGCGGTGGACAGCAAGGGCTTTCTCGCCGACCCGTTCGCCGGTGAAAAACCGCTGTTCGTGATCACCGCCGCCACCGTCGACAAGTACAAGGACAAGCTCTCCGACGGCCAGGTGGCGATGTTCAAGCGCTACCCCGAGACCTACAAGATCCCGGTGTACCCGAGCCACCGTACGGTCAACCTGCCGGCGGATATCTACGCGTCGATCAAGCGCAGCGCACTCAACGTCAAGGCGATCAACGACGGCAACGGTCTGGAGAACTTCACGGGTAACCGTTACTACGCGTTCCCGATCCCCAAGAACGGCGTGGAAGTACTGTGGAATCACATCACTCGCTACCACGGCGGCAACCTGCGCCGCATCATCACCCAGGCTACGCCCCAGACCAACGGCAGTTACACGCCGATCCGCTTCGAGGAAGAAGTCGCGGTGCCACAGGCTATCCCCGATATCGACCCGGCCAAGGCGGCCAACGTGCTGAGTTATTTCAAGCAGTCGGTCACGGCGCCGGCGCGGCTGGCCGGCAACGTGCTGCTGGTGCACGAAACCCTCGACCAGGTGAAGGAGCCGCGCCTGGCCTGGATCTACAACGCCGGCCAGCGCCGTGTGCGGCGGGCACCGCAGGTGTCGTATGACGGGCCGGGCACCGCCTCCGACGGCCTGCGCACCACGGATAACTTCGACATGTTCTCTGGCGCGCCCGACCGCTATGACTGGAAACTGGTGGGCAAGAAGGAGCTGTACATCCCGTACAACAGCTACAAGCTCGATTCGCCCACCCTCAAGTACGACGACATCATCAAGGCCGGGCATATCAACCAGGACCTGACCCGCTATGAGCTGCATCGCGTCTGGGAAGTGGTCGGCACCGTCAAACCGAGCGAGCGGCACATCTACGCCAAGCGCCACATGTACATCGACGAAGACAGCTGGCAGGTCGCCCTGGTGGACCACTACGACGGTCGCGGCCAACTGTGGCGTGTCGCCGAAGGCCATGCACAGTTCTATTACGACCACCAGGTGCCGGCCTACACCGTGGAAACCCTGTACGACCTGATCGCCGGGCGCTACCTCGCGCTGGGCATGAAGAACGAGGAGAAGAGCAGCTTCGTGTTCGGCTTCGCGGCCAAGGCGGCGGATTACACCCCGGCGGCGCTCAGGTCCGAAGGCGTGCGCTGATCTCAACTGACACTGCAATCAACTTGTGGGAGGGGGCAAGCCCTCTCCCACATCGGGCTGTGTACACATCGGGTTCTGTGCATGGTCCTTAATCACCCCGCTGAATACTTCTTCAACAACCGCCCACCACAGGACTAGGGTTGCATCACAATAAAAAAGCAGGATGCAGCAATGACCGCCCTGACACGCTGCCTGGACCGTCCTGGATTCATGCCTCGGCTGTCCGCCCACCATGTGCTGCGCCCGCGTCTGGCCGCAGCGTTGCTCGCGGCGCCGGCACGTGTGAAGTTGTTGTGCGCGCCGGGCGGCAGTGGCAAGAGCGCGTTGCTCGCCGAATGTGCACTGCAGGCGCCGCCCGGGTGCCAGGTGTACTGGTTGGCGCTCAATGGTGGCGTGGCGTGCCCTGGTGATTTTTCCCGGCGCCTGGCGCACAGCCTGGGCCTGTCTTATACCGATGAAGCCACGTTATTGCTGGATCTTGGGCGCTGGCAACACCCGGCGTGGGTGTGCCTGGACGATTTCTGCCGCATGCCCGCTGCCGAGCTGGACGCCTTGCTGGATCGGTTGCTCACCGTCAGCAGCCCGGCGCTGACCTGGTGGCTGGGTGCGCGGCGCCGGCCATCGTGCAATTGGCCGCGGCTGTTGCTCGATGACGAATTGTTGGAGTGCGGCAGCAGCGAACTGGCCTTCAACGCTACGGAAATCCAGGCGTTGCTTGGGCCAGGGCAGAGTGTCGAGAGCGTCATGCAGTTCAGCGCGGGCTGGTGTGCCGGGGTGCGCATCGCGTTACTCAATGACGGCCATGCCGATAAAACCTTGCTCGATTATCTGCAACACGAAGTGTTCAACAGCTTGCCGGCGGAGTTGGCCGAAGCCTGGCGGGTGCTGGCCAACCTGCCGCGCTTCAATGCGGGCCTGTGTGAACATCTATTCGGCTTTGGTGACGGTGCTCAGTACCTGCGCGAGCTTCAAGCGCTCGGTGCGTTTATCCAGCCCTGGGAAGGCAGCACCGATTGGCTGCAGATATTTGCACCCCTGGCGCGCCTGCTGCGCGAAGAACCCTGGCCGGCCAAGCGCGCCTGGCACCGGCGCGCCTGCCAGTGGTTCAGTGCCGAGCAGGACTGGCAGGCCGCCTTCGAGCAGGCACTGCTGGCGCAGGAATACGAGGCGGCGGTGAGCCTGTTGCAGCACTTCAGTTTCGAAGACTTGTTTCGCGGGCAAAATGCCGTGCTGCTGTTGCGCCTGCATGAGCAGCAGGGCGATGAATTGATGCTCGGCTCGGCGCAATTGGTCGGGCTGGTCACGGCTGCACTGCTGTTTGCCGGGCGCTTCGAGCAGGCGGCGGTGTGCATCGACCAGTTGGCTCGATTCGCACCGCGACCCACGGCGGTGGCGCAGCGTCATCTGGTGGCGCGCTGGCAGGCGCAAGCCGGCTGGCTGCTGCACCTGAGCGGCGATGCCGAGGGGTCCCGCGCGCATTTCCTCGAGGCGCTGCAAGCCTTGCCCGAAGATGCCTGGACATCGCGCCTGATGTGCCTGTCGGGCCTGACCCAGCAAGCCCTGCTGCGCGGTGAACTGGATGTCGCCCAGACCTTCAATCGTGAAGCGCTGTGCCTGGCCCGCGCCCACGGTTCACTGGTGTTGGAGGCCTTGCTGGAGCTGGATCACGCCCAATTGCTGGAACAGCGCGGCGCGCCGTACCGGGCACAAAGCCTGTTGGAAAGCGTGCAGGCGATGCTGGCCGAGCAGCGCTTGCAGGCGGGGCCATTGATGGGGCGTATCGCCCTGCGACGCGGGCATCTGGCGTTGCGTCAAGGGCAGGATGCCCTGGCGGGCGAATGTTTCGAGGCCGGCATGAGCATCTGCCTGCACAGCCAGGACAAGCGCGTGCTCTACGGGTTTCTCGGGCTGGCGCTGCTGGCGGCCAATCGCGGTGATTACGCCCAGGCGTTCATCCAGCTGCGCGATGCCGAGCGGCTGATGCAGCAGCGCCACGTTCCCGTGCTGGTGTACCGCGCGGTACTGTTGTTGGTCAGCGGGCATTTCTGGTTGCAGCAGGGGCGCGCGGAATTGACGGTCGAAGCGGTGCGCCGCGTGCTGCGTCACTTTCACGGCCCCTGCGCCAAGCAGGCGCCGCCGGCCACACTGGAATTGATCCCGCGTCTTGAGTACCTGCTGGTGCTGGCCGAGGTCAGGCTGGGCTGCGCCGAACAGCCGCTCGAGCGCCTCGGCGCCTTGCTCGACAGCACTCGGCAACGCGGCATGCTGTGCCTGGAAACCGAATTGCAGTTGGTGCTGGGGGAGGTGGCCTGGCGCCTGGCAGAGCCGGCCCGGGCGCGCCTGGCCCTGCAAGCCGGCCTGGCATTGGCGGCGCGTTGCCAGGTGCAGCAGGCGGTGCGCGAGTTGCGTCTACGCGCACCGGGCTTACTGAGTGAGTTGGGGCTCGAACCGCAAGCGTCGCCCGTCGGCGTCACGCACAACCCGCTGAGCCAGCGCGAACTGGAAGTGTTGCAGTTGATCGCCCTGGGCAACTCCAATCTGCAAATTGCCGACCGCCTGTATATCTCCCTGCACACGGTCAAGACCCATGCGCGGCGTATCCACAGCAAACTCGGGGTGGAGCGGCGCACCCAGGCGGTGGCCAAGGCCAAGACGCTGGGCCTGATGGGCTAAGCGCGCAATGCCTGGCGATAGTCCCCAGGCGCCGCGCCCGTGGCTTGGCGAAAGCGCTGGTTGAAATGACTGGCGCTGGAGAAACCGCACCTCAACGCGATCTCCCCCACGGCCAGGGTGCTACCGCGCAGCAGGCTCTGCGCGCGGGCCAGCCGGCGCGCCAGCAGGTACTGGTGGGGCGGCAGGCCGAAGCTTTGGCGGAACATGCGCGCGAAATGGTACTCCGACAGTGCGCACATGCCGGCCAGTTGGCCGAGGCTGATGGCGTCCTGCAGGTGCTGGTCGATGTACTCCACCAACCGCCGCCGCTGGTGCGCGGCCAGCCCACCTTTTACCCGCAGCCCGTCGCGGGCGCCGACCTGGCTGAGCAGAGTGTGACTGAGCATTTCGTGGGCCAGGCTGCTGGTCAGCAGACGCTCGCCGGGCTCGTGCCAGTTGAGGGCAATCAACTGGTGAAAGCATCCGGACAGATGGGCGTCTTCGAGGAAGGTGCCTTCGCGCAATTGCAGTTCACGGGGTTCGCGGTCGAGCAGGGTGACGCAGCCGAGGGCAAATTGTTCGGGGCTGAAATACACATGGGCCAGGCGAATCTGGCCATTGATCACCCACGCCGATTGATGCTCGGCCGGCAGGATGCACAGTTTGTCCGGGCCGCCCTTGATGCCCGGCTGGTCACGGCGAAAGGTGCCGGTGCCGCCGCCGATGTAGCACGACAACGTGTGATGGCTGGGCGCCTGGTAATCCTGGGAATCGTGGTGGTTGCTCCACAATGCCGCGGACAGACCGTCACCGAGCTCGGCACAGGCTTGCAGGCGTGCGTTGGGCGAGCGGTTGAGGGCTTGAAAGACTTGCAGGGATTCCAGTGCTGGCATGCTGTGTTCTCCGACGTTTTGCATCCTACTCCGCCGTCATGGCGCTGTGAGCCCCGCGGCCGACAAAAGCGCAAGAATGTGCAAGAGAACTGCACGCGGTAAAAGCGACACTGGGACTCACTCGCCGGAGCCCGCTATGAACCTTTTCCTGTATTTACTCACGGTGCTGATCTGGGGCACCACCTGGATCGCGCTCAAATGGCAGTTGGGCGTGGTGGCGATTCCCGTATCGATCGTGTACCGCTTCGGCCTGGCGGCGCTGGTGCTGTTCGTGCTGTTGCTGCTCAGCCGCCGACTGCAGGTGATGAACCGGCGCGGGCACCTGATTTGCCTGGCGCAGGGCCTGTGCCTGTTTTGCCTCAACTTCATGTGTTTTCTCACCGCCAGCCAGTGGATCCCCAGCGGGCTGGTGGCGGTGGTGTTTTCCACGGCGACCTTGTGGAACGCCCTGAATGCCCGTGTGTTCTTCGCTCAGCGGGTCGCACGCAATGTGTTGATGGGCGGCGCGCTTGGGTTGCTGGGACTGGGCTGTTTGTTCTGGCCGGAGGTGGTCGGGCACACCGCCAGCCCGCAGACCTTGCTGGGCCTGGGCTTGGCCTTGCTGGGCACGATGTGTTTTTCGGCGGGCAATATGCTGTCGAGCCTGCAGCAGAAAGCCGGGCTCAAGCCGTTGACCACCAATGCCTGGGGCATGGCCTACGGTGCGGTGATGCTGGCGGCCTATTGCGCAGTGCGCGGTATTCCGTTCGAGATGGACTGGAGCGCGCGGTATATCGGCGCGCTGTGGTACCTGGTGATCCCGGGTTCGGTGATTGGCTTTACCGCCTACCTGACGCTGGTCGGGCGCATGGGGCCGGAGCGGGCGGCCTATTGCACGGTGTTGTTCCCGGTGGTGGCGCTGAACGTATCGGCATTTGCCGAGGGCTATCAATGGACCGCACCGGCGCTGGCGGGGTTGGTGCTGGTGATGCTGGGCAATGTGCTGGTGTTTCGCAAACCCCGGCCGGTAGCACCGACTTTTCATGCGAAACAAATCTGATGTGGGAGGGGGCTTGCCCCCGATAGCGGCCTTGCAGTTGACACATGCATCGACTGACACACTGCTATCGGGGGCAAGCCCCCTCCCACATTTGATACCAGGTGGCCTGTCTATTTCAGTCCAAGCCGCCTGGCCATGCGGCCGAGGTTGGCGCGGTCCAGCCCCAGTTCGCGGGCGGCGCCGGCCCAGTTGTGTTGATGGCGCTCCAGGCAGGCGCTGATGGTCCGGCGCTGGAAGTGCTCGGTGGCCTGGCGCAGGTCACCAGTGGCGTCGGGGGCAGTAGCGGGCGGTGTTTCGATGGCCGTTGCGCTGACATCCGGCAGGTCCAGGTCCAGGTCCACGGCGCTCAGGCTGAGAATTTTCGGCCGCTCGCGGCAGTGGCCCAGGGCTTTGAGCGCGCTGCGTCCGATCAAGTGTTCCAGCTCGCGCACATTGCCCGGCCAGTCGTAGGCCAGCAGCGCCGCCTGGGCATCGCTGGTCAGGCGCAGACTGCCCAGGCCCATGCGTGAGCGGTTCTGCTCCAGGAAGAAGCCGGCCAGCAACAGCACATCGCGCCCGCGTTCACGCAGCGCAGGCACTTTCAGAGGGTAGACGCTCAAGCGGTGGTAGAAGTCGGCGCGGTAGCGGCCATTGCGTACCTCAAGGGCCAGGTCACGATTGGTGGCGGCAATCAGCCGCACATTCACCTGATGCTCCTTGTCCGAACCCAGGCGCTGCAACTGGCCGCTTTGCAGCACCCGCAGCAGCTTGGCCTGCACCGTCAGCGACAGTTCGCCCACTTCATCCAGGAACAGCGTGCCGCCATTGGCCAATTCGAATTTGCCCCGGCGTTCATTCAGCGCACCGGTGAAGGCGCCGCGCACATGGCCGAACAGCTCGCTTTCCACCAGGGTTTCGGGCAGTGCGGCGCAGTTGAGGCTGATCAGGGGTTTGTCGGCACGCGCCGAGGCGGCGTGGATCGCCTGGGCGACCAGTTCCTTGCCGACCCCGGTTTCACCGGTGATCAGCACGGTCAGGTCACTGCCGCCCACCAGTTTGATTTCCTCCACCAGATGCTTGTGCGCCTTGCTCTGGCCGATCATTTCCTTGTGTTGCTGGCCGCTGGCTTGACGGTAGATCTCGGCACGCTGGTGCTCGTCCTCGGCGCGCAACGCCAGGCGTTCAATGCGCTCGGCGACGTTGACGGTGGCGGCGGCAAGGCTGGCAAAAGCTTGCAGGGCGTCCAGTTCGACCCGTTCAAAGCGCTCGGTGTCGAGGGCGTCCAGGGTCAGCAGGCCCCAGGGCTGGTCGTCGATAAACAACGGGCAGCCCATGCAATCGTGTACTTGCAGATGCCCGTGCAGGCCGTCCACCAGGCCGTCGTAAGGGTCGGGCAATTGGCTGTCGCTGTCGAAGCGGGTAGGGCCGGGGCTGCTCAGCAGCACCTCGAAACGCGGGTGTTCGCTGACCTTGAAGCGTCGGCCCAGGGTATCGGCGCTCAAACCATCCACGGCCAGCGGCACCAGCCACTCGCCATCCAGGCGCAGCAACGCGGCGGCATCGCACGGCAGCAGGGCGCGCATGGCTTGCAGCAGGCGTCGATAACGCTCGCCCTCGGGCAGTTCCCGTGACAGGTCGGCGACCAGCGGCAGCAGGGTGGTGAGCAACGGCTGTGCAGTCATAATGACTCCTTGTAGTCCTTATGACTATAAGTCGTAGGAGGTCATACTGACTACATAATATTTAACTATTTGAAAAATAACGTTTTATTTGTTGGCATGAATACTGACTACCTAAGGGTAATGAGTAAAAAGACCCAGGAGTCTGCCATGCTGAGTGCCCAAGACCGTGCCATCGTCAAATCCACCGTGCCCCTGCTGGAAAGCGGCGGCGAAGCGCTGATCACCCATTTCTACCGCATGATGCTGTCGGAATACCCGCAAGTTCGCCCACTGTTCAATCAGGCCCACCAGGCCAGCGGCGACCAGCCCCGCGCACTGGCCAATGGCGTATTGATGTACGCGCGGCATATCGACCAGTTGGACCAACTGGGCGACCTGGTGGCCAGGATCATCAACAAGCACGTGGCCTTGCAGATCCTGCCGGAGCACTACCCGATCGTCGGTGCGTGCCTGCTGCGGGCTATTTCCGAGGTGCTGGGCAGCGAGATAGCCACCCCTGAGGTGATGAGTGCCTGGGGCGCGGCGTACGGCCAGTTGGCGGACATCCTGATCGGCGCCGAAGCGGCTATCTACGACGAAAAGGCCCAGGCGCCCGGCGGCTGGCGCGGTGCGCGGCCGTTCCTGCTGGTCAAGCGTGTGGAGGAGAGTGACGAGATCATCTCGTTCTACTTCGCCCCGGTGGACCACGGCCCGATTCTCAACGCTGCCCCTGGCCAGTACATCGGCATGAAACTGGTGCTCGATGGCGAGGAAGTGCGTCGCAACTATTCCCTGTCGGCCTTGAGTGATGCGGGCCTGTATCGCATCAGCGTCAAGCGCGAAGCCGGTGGGCGGGTATCCAACTACCTGCATGACCAACTGCACGTCGGCGCGACCATCGACCTGTTCCCGCCGGCGGGCGAGTTCACCCTGGCCGCCAGCGATAAGCCGCTGGTACTGATCAGCGGCGGGGTGGGCATTACGCCAACCCTGCCAATGCTCGAAGCGGCCCTGGCCACCCAGCGCCCGGTGCACTTTATCCACTGCGCGCGTAACGGCGGCGTGCACGCGTTCCGTGACTGGGTGGATACGCTGGCGGCCAGGCACCCGCAACTCAAGCGCTTCTACTGCTATGCCGAGGACGACGGCGTGAGCCCGGCGGCGGACAAGGTCGGCCTGCTGAGCCAGGATCAACTGGCGGCGTGGTTGCCCGAGCAGCGCGACATCGATGCGTACTTCCTGGGGCCTAAAGGCTTCATGGCTGCGATCAAGCGGCATCTGAAGGCGCTGGGTGTACCTGAGAAACAGGCGCGCTACGAGTTCTTCGGCCCCGCTGCGGCGCTGGAATAATCCCTCAGCAGCCATGCTGTCCAATGTGGGAGGGGGCTTGCCCCCGATAGCGGTGGGTCAGTCAGCTTGTCTTTCGCTGATACATCGCATCGGGGGCAAGCCCCCTCCCACATTAGCTCTGCATTTTTCTCGATTAATCCGGCGTTAACCCTTCTCTGTTTTAACCACTGCCTGTGTGTAAACTTGTTGCCATTGAGCAAACAGACAAAGGAAACCGGAGATGAGTGACGAAATGCGTTTGGGCAGGGAGCGGCGCTTTCTGGTGTTGCTGGGCATCATCTGCCTGGCGCTGATCGGCGGCGCGCTGTACATGCAGGTGGTGTTGGGCGAAGCGCCGTGCCCACTGTGCATCCTGCAACGCTACGCCTTGCTGTTGATCGCGTTCTTTGCGTTCATCGGCGCCGCGATGCGCACCAAAGGGGCCGTCACGCTCTTTGAAGGGCTGGTGGTGCTCAGCGCCCTGGGCGGTGTGGCGGCTGCCGGTCACCATGTGTATACCCAGTTCTTCCCTCAGGTCAGTTGCGGCATCGATGTGCTGCAGCCGATCGTCGATGACCTGCCCCTGGCCAAAGTGTTTCCCCTGGGCTTTCAGGTCGACGGCTTCTGCAGCACGCCCTATCCGCCGATCCTCGGCTTGTCCCTGGCGCAATGGGCATTGGTGGCGTTCGTGCTGACCGTGATCCTGGTGCCCCTGTGCATTTATCGTAATCGCCACCCCAAAGCCTGAGCCCGCTCACGAAACGCCCCGGTCTGCTTGAGTGCAGGCCGGGGCGTTTTTGTTCGCAGGGATTTGTGAAAGAGCTGTGACGAGTGGCAACAAAAGCGGCGCGCAGCGTGCGACATGTTGTCACACGGAGGCTGTCGCAGGAGGGTCGTAACCGTCCGGACCGGCCTCTGGATTTGCATCTGGTGCGCAAACTGTGCTGTCAGTTCGGGGTTTGAACGGCGCCGCGAAACGCTCAAGGGTTCGGCAGGCGCGGGGTGAGTAAATGCCTTGTTTTATGGGGACTTTACTGCGTTTACCATGCCCTTACAGGTTGTAAGGGGAGTGGCAATCTGCCCAATAGCCCAGCAATTTTTGTGGTTTTTGTTGAGAATTGAACGCGATAAGATCGCGAACCATTGCAAGAATGGTGAAGGATTATTGCTGTAATCGATAAAAATTATTTCTTTATCAGACATGGTTTATACATCGCTAGCTAACTACAATCGCCCGCACTGAATGTCCGGTGCTGTTCAATATTTGAGCATTGGAGCGGTCGAGGAGCAGATGGAAGGCTCTGTGCGATCCCAGGTTCCGGCAGCCTTTCAACTATCCGCACCAAATGGAATTGGTCTGTAACAAGGCCTTTAGCCACGAAATCGAATAAGAACTCACCGCAGGTCCGTGAAACGTACAGCTATGACGTGGCGGGCAGGCTCTTATTCAATCGAAGAGAAATGCCAACCCTTGGCAGGGTGAAGTGTTGGCGATCAAAACCCAACTGCATTGCGCAAGCTGCTTTAGAGGTCGTGAGATGAGTAAAAACAGGTACCCCCGATTACTAGGCTTTTTGCCGCTGCTTGGCATGATGTTAATGCTGGGAGGCTGCAAGTGGACCTTGCTCGACCCAAAAGGACAGGTCGGTCTGGATGAACGAAACCTGATCATCACCGCCACCCTGCTGATGCTGCTGGTCGTGGTCCCTGTGATCATCATGACCTTCGCCTTCGCCTGGAAATACCGCGCGTCCAACACCAGCGCCACCTACGCGCCGAAGTGGTCGCACTCCACCAAGATCGAAATCGCGGTGTGGCTGGTCCCGATCCTCATCATCATTGCCCTGGGTTATGTGACCTACAAGTCCACCCACGCGCTGGACCCGTACCGTCCGCTGGAATCGGACGTCAAGCCGATCAACATCGAAGTGGTCGCGCTGGACTGGAAGTGGCTGTTCATCTACCCGGACCTGGGTATCGCCACTGTGAACCAGATCCGGTTCCCGGAACACACTCCGCTGAACTTCAAGATCACCTCCGACGCCGTGATGAACTCGTTCTTCATCCCAGCCCTGGGCGGCCAGATCTACGCGATGGCAGGCATGCAGACCAAGCTGCACCTGATCGCCAACCAGAAAGCTGAAATGGAAGGCATCTCCGCCAACTACAGCGGCGCTGGCTTCACCGGCATGAAATTCAAAGCGATCTCGACGAGCCAGGAAGAATTTGACGCCTGGGTAGCCGAAGTCAAGGCCGCACCTAAACAGCTTGATCAAGCTGAATACGACGCCCTGACCAAACCAAGCCAGAACAACCCTGTCGCGCTGTACTCCGCGTTTGAACCGAACCTGTTTCAGAAAATCGTCGACAAGTACGAAGGTATGAAGCCAGGCAAGCCGGTCAAGCACGAGAAGAAAGAAGTGGCCGTGGTTGAATGTTCTGACACAGGCGCGCATTCAACTGCTGGGGCAGAGGAGTAAACGATGTTTGGTAAATTAAGTTGGGACGCGGTCCCATTCCACGAGCCGATTGTGATGATTACCATCGCCATGATCGCGCTGGGTGGTCTGGCACTGTTTGCAGGTATCACTTACTTCAAGAAGTGGACCTACCTGTGGACCGAGTGGCTGACGTCGGTCGACCACAAGAAAATCGGCGTCATGTACGTCATCGTGGCCATGGTCATGCTGCTGCGTGGTTTTGCCGACGCCATCATGATGCGTACCCAGTTGGCCATGGCCACCGAGGGTTCGCCTGGCTACCTGCCACCTGAACACTATGACCAGATCTTCACCGCCCACGGTGTGATCATGATCATCTTCATGGCGATGCCTTTCTTCACCGGCCTGATGAACCTTGCCTTGCCGCTGCAGATCGGTGCGCGTGACGTTGCCTACCCGTTCCTGAACTCCCTGAGCTTCTGGCTGCTGGTGTCGGGCGTGGTGCTGATCAACGTGTCCCTGGGCGTCGGCGAATTCGCCAAGACCGGTTGGGTTGCGTATCCGCCATTGTCGGGCCTGCAATACAGCCCGGGCGTGGGTGTGGACTACTACATCTGGGCCCTGCAGTTATCAGGACTCGGGACGACATTGACGGGGGTCAACTTCCTGGCCACCGTCCTGAAGATGCGCGCCCCCGGCATGAAACTGATGGACATGCCGATCTTCACCTGGACCTGCACCTGGGCAAACGTGCTGATCGTGGCTTCGTTCCCGATCCTGGCCGCTACCATGGCGCTGCTGTCGCTTGACCGTTACCTGGATTTCCACATTTTCACCAATGAACTTGGTGGCAATCCAATGATGTACGTGAACCTGTTCTGGGCATGGGGTCACCCTGAGGTGTACATCCTGATCCTGCCAGCGTTCGGTATCTTCTCCGAAGTGATCTCGACCTTTACCGGCAAGCGCCTGTTCGGTCACCACTCGATGGTCTATGCATCGGGCGCCATCTCGGTACTGGGCTTCATGGTGTGGCTGCACCACTTCTTCACCATGGGTTCGGGGGCCAGCGTCAACGCCTTCTTCGGCCTGGCGACGATGCTGATTTCGATCCCGACGGGGGTGAAGCTGTTCAACTGGCTGTTCACCATCTACCACGGTCGTCTGCGCATGACCAGCCAGGTCCTGTGGACCCTGGGCTTCATGGTGACCTTCGCCATCGGCGGCATGACCGGCGTACTGCTGGCCATCCCGGGTGCTGACTTCGTCCTGCACAACAGCCTGTTCGTGATCGCTCACTTCCACAACGTGATCATCGGCGGCGCGGTATTCGGCTACATCGCAGGTTTCAGCTTCTACTTCCCGAAAGCGTTCGGCTTCAAGCTGCACGAAGGCTGGGGCAAGGCTGCATTCTGGTTCTGGATCTCGGGCTTCTTCGTCGCGTTCATGCCGCTCTATGCACTGGGCTTCATGGGCATGACCCGTCGTCTGAACGCCACTACCAACCCTGAGTGGGTGCCGTACCTGTACGTCGCCATGTTCGGTGCAATCATGATCGCCGTGGGCATCGCCTGCCAGTTGATCCAACTGTACGTCAGCGTGCGTGACCGCAAGCAGAACATGTGCGAGTCCGGCGACCCATGGAACGGCCACACCCTGGAATGGTCGACCTCGTCGCCACCACCGTTCTACAACTTCGCCGTGATCCCTACTGCGAACACCATCGATGCGTTCACCGAAGCCAAGGAAGACGGTACTGCGTACCAGCAACCCAAGCACTACGAGCCGATCCACATGCCAAACAACACCGCCACTGGCGTAGTGATGGGTGCGCTGTTGACCGTGTTCGGTTTCGCGATGATCTGGCACATCTGGTGGCTGGCAATCGTGGGCCTGGTAGGCACCATCGGTTACTTCATCATTCACGCTGCCCGTGATGATCAAGGCTACATGGTGCCGGTCGAAACGATCGAACGCATCGAAGCCGAGCAGCACGCTCGCCTGGTAGCCGAGAAGAAAATCCCGGCCAACCGTGTAGAAACCTCGTTGGAACAGGCTTAAACCATGTCGA
Organism: Pseudomonas sp. 37 R 15; assembly: GCF_900004865.1. Classification (NCBI taxonomy): domain Bacteria; kingdom Pseudomonadati; phylum Pseudomonadota; class Gammaproteobacteria; order Pseudomonadales; family Pseudomonadaceae; genus Pseudomonas; species Pseudomonas sp. 37 R 15. Next base: position 91,353 of record NZ_CVTV01000046.1, read on the forward strand.
ACTTAGTGACCAATGCTGGACACGCCCATGTCGATGACCATGGGCACGATGACCATCACCACGACTCGGGGCCAATAACCGTCTACGGTTTCTGGCTCTACCTGATGACCGACTGCATCTTGTTTGCGTCGATCTTCGCGGTGTACGCGGTACTGGTAAACAACGTAGCGGGTGGCCCGTCGGGCCACGACATCTTCGAACTGCCGTACGTGCTCGGCGAAACCGCCTTGCTGTTGTTCAGTTCGATCACCTACGGCTTCGCCATGTTGGCCTTCTACAAGGGCAACAAGAAAGGCGTACTGAGCTGGCTGGGCCTGACCTTCCTGTTCGGCCTTGGCTTCATCGGCATGGAGATCAACGAGTTCCACCTGCTGATCTCCGAAGGCTACGGCCCGCACCGTTCCGGTTTCCTGTCGGCGTTCTTCACGCTGGTCGGCACTCACGGTCTGCACGTATCCGCCGGCCTGCTGTGGATGGCGGTGATGATGTATCAGGTCAATAAGCACGGCCTGACCAACACCAACAAGACCCGCCTGAGCTGCCTGAGCCTGTTCTGGCACTTCCTGGACGTGGTCTGGATCTGCGTATTCACCGTCGTTTACTTGATGGGGACTCTGTAATGGCTAATGCACACTCCCATGACAGCCACGATTCAAGCCACGGCAGCGTAAAGTCTTACGCCATCGGCTTCATCCTGTCGGTCATCCTGACCCTGATCCCGTTCGGCCTGGTGATGTACCCAACCCTGCCGAAGTCGATCACCTTGATGATCGTCCTGGCGTTCGCGGTGATTCAGGTCCTGGTTCACCTGGTGTACTTCCTGCACCTGGATCGTTCCAAAGAGCAGCGCGAGAACGTGATTGCGTTCGTGTTTGCAGGCCTGGTGATCGTTCTGCTGGTTGGTCTGTCGCTGTGGATCATGTTCAGCATCCACACCTACATGATGGCGAAGTGAGGTAAGACCCGATGTCGCTTAAGCACTTTATCCAAATCACCAAACCGGGGATCATTTTCGGTAACGTGCTTTCTGTGGCGGGCGGTTTCTTCCTGGCCTCCAAGGGACATGTCGATCTGGCCATCTTCCTGGCGGCGATGATCGGCACCTCCCTGGTGGTAGCTTCCGGATGCGTGTTCAACAACTGCATCGACCGTGACATCGACATCAAGATGGAACGCACCAAGAATCGCGTGCTGGTCCAGGGTCTTATCTCCCTGAAACTGGCACTGATCTTCGCGACCGTCCTGGGTGTTGCGGGCGTGGTGTTGTTGTACAAGGTGGCCAACCCGCTGGCGGCGCTGTTTGCCGTGATCGGCTTTGTCATCTACGTCGGCCTCTACAGCCTCTACCTCAAGCGCAAGTCGGTGCACGGCACGCTGGTGGGGAGTCTGTCGGGGGCGATGCCGCCGGTGATTGGTTATGTGGCTGTAACCAATAGCTTCGACATGGCCGCGCTGGTGCTGCTGGTGATGTTCAGCCTGTGGCAGATGCCGCATTCCTACGCCATCGCGATTTTCCGCTTCAATGACTACCTGGCTGCGTCGATTCCGGTTCTGCCGGTCAAGCGTGGTATCCAGGTGGCCAAGAAACACATCCTGCTCTACATCCTGGCCTTCCTCGTGGCGACCTTGATGTTGACCTTCAGTGGCTACGCCGGCATGAGCTACCTCGCCGTCGCCGCGGCCATGGGCATGTACTGGTTGTACATGGCCTGGACCGGCTACAAGGCGGTGGATGACACCGTCTGGGCGCGCAAGCTGTTCGTGTTCTCGATCTTCACCATCACCGCGCTCAGCGTGATGATGTCCCTGGATTTCCAAGTGCCGAAAGAGCTGCTGCTGACCTACGCGCACTGAGTGGTCCGAGCAGTAAAGGCCCCGCCTTCGCAAGAAGCGCGGGGTTTTTTATTGAGCGCTGCGCCAAACCGGATACGCTGCGTTATCGTTGACGTTTTTCGCGAGCAAGGGCTAGCCGCCTGCCTCGCTCCTACACCCAAATTCTTCGAATGCAGGAAGCAAAGCAATGAGTAAAAAAGCCGTTATGGTCTTCAGTGGCGGGCAGGACTCGACCACCTGCCTGATCCAGGCATTGAAGCAGTATGACGAAGTGCACTGCATCACCTTCGATTATGGCCAGCGCCATGTGGCGGAGATCGAAGTGGCTCGCACCTTGGCCAAGCAGTTGGGCGCCACCGTGCACAAAGTGATGGATGTGTCCCTGCTCAATGAGCTGGCGATCAGCAGCCTCACGCGTGACAACATCCCCGTGCCCACCGTGAACAGCTCAGGTGAAAGCCTGCCGAGCACCTTCGTGCCGGGGCGTAACATCCTGTTCCTGACCCTGGCCGCGATCTACGCCTATCAAGTGAAGGCCGAAAGCGTGATCACCGGCGTGTGCGAAACCGATTTCTCGGGTTACCCGGATTGCCGCGACGAGTTCGTCAAGGCGCTGAACCAGGCCCTCAAGCTGGGCATGGAATACGACGTACGCCTCGATACCCCGCTGATGTGGCTGAACAAGGCCGAGACCTGGGCCCTGGCCGATTACCACGGGCAGCTTGAGCTGGTACGCGAGCAGACGCTGACCTGCTACAACGGCGTCATGGGCACTGGCTGCGGCAACTGCGATGCGTGCAACCTGCGCGCCCGGGGGTTGAATGAGTATCTGCAGAATAAAGCGGATGTCATGCAGAGCCTCAAGCACAAGTTACAGTTGAAATAACTCGATCAGAGCCGGGTGAGATCCAAATGTGGGAGGGGGCTTGCCCCCGATGGCGGTGTGTCAGTTAAAAATGCACTGACTGACACTGCCTCATCGGGGGCAAGCCCCCTCCCACAGAGATAGCGGTGAACCAGTGAGTTTCATGCACTGGTCAGATAGCGCTTGAACAACGACCGCGCCCCATAGGCCGGCAGGATATTGAAAAACGCAAAGCCGACTTTAATCGCGATCTGCACATAGATCATGCTCAAGATATCGCTGGTCTGCATGACGCCATAGAAGGCGATAAAGCAGAACAGGACGCTGTCGATAATGACCGCAAAGAACGTACTGAGGAAAATTCGCAGATACAGGTATCTGGAGTTGGTCAGTTCCTTGATTTTGCACAGCAGATAAGAGTTGATGTTCTCCGACACCAGGAACGACACCGACGAGGCGATCAGCACCGACGAGACTTGCAGGATCACGTCGTTGTACGGTCCGTCCAGTTTCCAGCCCGGCAGCCCTGGCAGAAAGGTCGAACCGTAGAGCAGGATGATGATCATCGCGTTGCTGGCAAACGCAAACAGAATCGCCCTGCGCGCCAGGCGCAGTCCGAAGTTTTCGTTCAGCAGGTCCACGATCAGAAAGGTCAGGGGATACAGGAACGTGCCCGGCGTCACAATGATGCCCATCGATTCCAGGTAGATCGGTTTGGTCGCGGCGATACTGGTAAATATATAGAACGTGAACAGCAGCAGATTCAGGATGATGTAGATCATCCATGAGTTTTCATTGCGGTCGTTCATGTCGTAGGCCGTGAGTGCACCGCCTTGTGAATAGAACTTCTTGTAGAGGTTCTTGATTTCCATCCTGTTGAAGTTGTCCATCATTTCGCTGTTGAGCACTTCACTGAGCTTGATCCTGATGACCTTGCCCGTGGCAATCACCATGATCACCGCCAGGCGTTTGTCATTTTCGAACCCCAGCAGCTTGTATTTGCTGTTTTCAACCGGTGCTTCAAGCATGGTCATTGAAACGCTCCTCGAGGATATCGCCGATGACACACAGGCGATCTGAGTTCGCGCAGGGTTCGAGGGTAATGAAGAGTTTTTTGGTGGTGCGGTCGTACACCAGCTTTTCCTTGTCGTCGCTGCACGCGCCTTTTTGCACGATCAGCAGATCGCCTGGCTCATTGAGGCCGGCAATGGCGTGTTCCAGCAGTACGCCAATCAAGTTGCAGGACATGCCGAAGTAGTAAGTCAGCGGGAACAGCGTGGACAGTTCACCGATACGCTTACCCAGGTGCTGCATGACCTGGGTTTCCTTGAGCACCGGCACCGCCGCCGGGTTCATGTTGCCCAGGGGGGAAACATTGCTCTCGATGATTTCCTTGGCTTCAAAACTGATCGTCTCGATTTCTTCGTAGGAGACGCCGAAGAAGTCGGAGATTTTCCGGATGGTCGACTGCTGTACGTTGGCGACCTTGCCTTCCAGGATGTTGTAGATGGTGGTCCTGGTCAGGCCGGCGGCGCTGCTTAACGAAAGCTGGGTCTCACCGCGACTTTTGATCAAGTACCTGATGTTGCTCTTCAGGTGCTCGGTTTTTTCCCGTCTGTGCATCAAATGCTCACCACTTCCATTGAGTCATAATCGTCCATTCTTTTTTGCGAAACCGTGGATTTAGAGCCTTCCACGCGGCTTTTCAGCGTCGCGATCGCGAGTGTTACATGCGTGCCGCTCAACAATAAAGCGCTAAATCAGGCCGCGTTTTTCTCGTCATACTTCTCTGTACGACCCGTACGAATCTCTCGTCCGTCTACAAGGAGTAGTTGCCATGGTCAGCGTCAGTCGTCGATCTATTCTCGCCCTGGGCGCGGCCTTGCCCGTACTGGGGCATCTGGAGTGGGCAGTCGCAAGCGTCGCACCGGCGACCTCTGACAAGGTATTGCTGAACTACAACGAAAGCCCCTACGGGCCGTCGACTGCGGCGCTTGAGGCGATGCAGCGGGGCAGTGCGGCATCGGGGCGTTATCCTTACCGGCACATGTACGCGTTGGCTGCGCTGTTCGCCCAGCAGCAAGGCATTACCGAGGAGAGCGTGGCGGTGTTTGCCGGTTCCATGGCCGCCCTGCGCTATGCCGTGTTGGCATTCACCAGCCCAACTCGTGGCCTGGTGATGGCCACGCCGTCCTACGAAGTGCCGCGCCAGGCGGCCGCATCGAATCAGGCGCCGGTGCGCGAAGTCAACCTCGATGCCGGGCATGCCCATGATGTACCGGCCATGCTCGTGGCTGATCCCCAGGCCGGCATGCTGTACCTGTGCAACCCCAACAACCCGACGGGCACTGTGACGCCAACCGAGGCCATCCGCCAGGCCCTGGCGAACAAACCCAAAGGCTGCGTGCTGGTGGTGGACGAAGCCTATATCGATTTCTGCGATGCCCCCAGTTGCGTGAGTTGGACCAAGGACCACGACGACCTGCTGGTGCTGCGCACCTTCTCGAAAATCTACGGCATGGCCGGTGCGCGCCTGGGCCTGGCAATCGGCCACCCGGCATTGCTGGAGCAACTGGCGGTGTTCGGCGGCGACAATGTGCCGGCCGGTGCCAGCCTGCTGGGTGCCCATGCCAGCCTGGAAGACGTCAAGCTGCTGCCTCAGCGAAAAGCGCTCAATGCCACAGCGCGTGATGAGACGATCACTTGGTTGGCGGACCGGGGGTTCAGGTGCACGGCGTCGCAGAGCAACTGCTTCATGATCGACGTCAAGCAACCCGCGGAGCAGGTGATCGAGCGGCTGGCTGCACAGCATGTGTTGGTGGGGCGGGTATGGAGCAACTGGCCGCAGTGGGTGCGGGTGACGGTGGGTAGCCGGCAGGAGATGGAGCGGTTTCGCCAGGTGTTCGCCACGCAGATCGTGGGTGGCGGCTGAAAAAACATACAAAAGTGGGAACGGGCAAGCCTGTTCCCACCTTCGCGTCCTGTTGCGCGACCGCCAACAGCTTACTGTTGGGCGATGCTGTAGCCATCAAAGGCTGTCTGCTGTTGCAGTGCAGCAATCACGTTCTTGCGGCTCAGCGGCTGTTCAGTACCGGCATTATCCACAAAGCTTTCCACCTCCGGCTCGGCCTCATCACCCTCACCGACAAAGTTGAACCCCAGAAACTCGAACGCTTCACGGTCGACGTTGAGTTTGGAGCGCGGCGTACGCAGGGGCAGGGTGACGCTGCTGCCCTCCTTGCTGATCACAAACACCTCGGCTTCTTTCTTGACTCGCGCGGCCTTGCCCTTGCCGGCGCTCGGGTTGCTGATGGCCTGGTGCGACTGGTTCAACACCTTGAGAGCCAGGCCATAGACCAGTTCCTGGAACTCGGGATCGTCCTTGAAGCTGGACAGGATGCGGCTGATGGAGAACTTGCTGTTCAGGTCTTCCAGGGCGGCGTTATCGGCAGCCTCGGCGTCCTTCAATTGCTTGAGCTGGCCCATCAGATCGTAGGCCTTGTCATCGTCGAAGGCGTCATGGGCCTGACGGATAGCCATGCGCAACTCGCGGATCTGGTCGCTTTCCTTGGAGGTGTGAAACGCGTCCAGCACCATTTCGCTGATGATCTTGGCCGCTGGCACATGCTGTGAAAGATTGATGGCGTTCTCGTATTCGGCTTTGGCGTGCAAGGCGGTTACGGAGGCTTCGGCGGATTCAGCGGTGTACGAATCGGACATTGAAATTTCACTACTTCAGTAAACGGGGAGAGACAAAAAAGCGTCGGGCATTTTCAGGGGGCAGGGGAGTCAGGTCAAGACAACTCCCGGAGGTGAGACCGGTCAGTCGTGATAAGAAATGGGCGCTCAGGTTACCGATTTTATTCCGACACGCCATTCTTCCCCGCCGCCTTGGACCGATACAGCGCCTGATCGGCGCGTGTCATCAGGGCTGCCGGTGACTCACCGAGCCGCCGTTCCACCACGCCCAGGCTCAGGGTTATCCTGGCATCACTCACGGCAGGCATTTCCTGGATTTTATAACGCACCCGTTCGGCCAGTTCCTTGGCCGTCTCCAGCGTACTGTTGGGCAAGACCAGCATGAATTCATCACCGCCCCAGCGCGCCAGCAAGTCATCTGCTCGCACGCACGCTTCCAGCCCTTCAACGACCCGTATCAGCGTCTGATCACCTACGCCATGGCCATGTCGGTCATTGATCGGCTTGAAGTCATCGATATCCATGGCCACCAGCGCCAGTGGCAGGCGAAAGCGTTCGGCGCGGCTGCACTGCTCGAGCAATACTTTTTCCAGGCGATAACGGTTGGCGATGCGGGTCAAGGCGTCCCGTTCGGCCAGGGAGCGGTTTTCGTCCAATTGCAGTTGCAGCTGCTGATTGACGCGCGACAATTCAAGGGTGCGCTCGACCACCAGCGCTTCAAGAGACTGGTTACGCTTTTGCAGGCGTTCCATGGAGCATTTGCGAGTGTGGATGTCGCGGTGCGCGCCCACCATGCGCGCGACCGAGTTGTCTGGATTGCGCGCGATGACGTAGCCACGGTCTTCGATCCAGAGGTAGCTGCCATCGTATTTCCGACAGCGGTATTCGGCCCGGTATTGGGGCGCGCGTTGGCAGATATAGTCGTCAAATCCGGCCATCACCCGGGGGTAATCCTCAGGATGGATCAGGTTTTCCCAGGTGAATACGCTGTTTTCCAGGGAGTGGCGCGAGTGGCCCAGCATTTCGTACCAACCGGGGTTGCGGTAGACGAACCCGGTATTGGCATTCCAGTCCCATATCCCGTCGCTGACCAGCTCCATGATGGCATGCAGCAGGTCGGCGTTGAGGTCGGAAAAGTCATTACGCGGTATTTCGTTGCCGGCTGTATCGTCCATCGACGCGCTTCCTGCGTGAACTGGCTTCCAAGGCCAGCTGTGGTTGACGCCGATACTCCGTGGCTGACGCTACTGTACAACGCGGACGTTGCGCTTTGAATAGGGCAGATGTGTTGTTTCAGGGGCTTGGCGCCGTCATTTTCGTACGAGGCTTGCCATCCGCGTTGTGCTGATAAATCGTTTCAGGTTGGCCCTTTTCGTTGAAAAATACCTGGCCGATCCCGGCAGAATTCCATAAGCGCTCGCCTGCCTCGGCATGTTCCGGAATATGCGGCACCACCTGCATGGTACGGCGCCGCGTAAACCAGTTGAGCGGTGAGCGCGGGGAGTAGAGCCAGCGGTTGAGACGGTCGAACCATTCCAGCAGGCGCGGCGGGAACTCGTTCTTGATGCCGCTGCTGGTGATCTGCCAGATCCTGGGACCCGCATTGCGGTGGCGAATCAGCACTTCGTAGACGAACGAATAATGCACGTCACCCGACAGAATCACGTAATTACCGGGTGTACGTGAGTGGCGGAAGATATTGAGAATCACCTGGGCGCTGCCGCGATGGGCCATCCAGTTTTCGGCGTCCACCAATAAGGGGTGGCCGCACCAGCTGAAGATTTTCTGCACGGTCTCGATCAGCTTCACGCCAAAGATTGGCGCGGGCGAGACGATGATGGCCGAAGGGTGATCGAGCAGTTCCTGCTGCAGTTCGCTCAAGGCTTCCCAATCCAGCAGGCCGGAGGGTTGCTTGAGCGTGAACTCGCTGCGCCAGCGCCGGGTGCGGGTGTCGAGCACTACCAGCGCGGGTGTGGTCGGCAGTACGTAGTGCCAATGCTGGAATTTCAACAGCGCTTGCACCAGGTCATCCTGCGCGCCGGCGTCGAGGTGATTGTGGCGTGCCGTGGCGGTCAGGGCCTGGGTTCGCTTCACCAGTTCGTCAAACACCTGTGGTTGGTTGCCCCAGCCCTGGCACAGCATGTAGGCAAGCAAGGCATTGCCGATGATACGTTTGGAGAAGGGGTGGCCGTAGGCGGTTTCCTCCCATTGAGCGCTGAGGTTCCAGTCATCGGTGATGTCGTGATCGTCAAAGATCATCAAGGTCGACAGATGGGCGAATACTCGCGCGACACCCGGCAGGCCGTCGCGGAATCCCTCGACCCGGAGCTCCTCGCTGGCGTAACGCTGCTGTCGTTCCAGGCTCAAGGGCGGGCCTTGAAGCGTGATCAGCGCCCAGGGCGTGGGCGACCACACCAGCAGGTACATCGCGATGACTTCAGCAAAGGTCACCAGATGATTATCGGCGGTGCTGCTGGTAAAAATCGGCTTTTTCACACCACCGAAGAAGCGTTCGCGCAATGTCTCATTGCTGTCCAGTGCCGGCAGCAAATCGGCACGGTGATAATAACTGGCAGGATGCCGGTAGAGGCTTGCGCTGTCATCGACCACAGCGCCTTCCAGGTATTCATCGAACAGGCCCAGCCGTGCAATCAGCCCATGAATCGCGCGCAGCATCGGCCCGGCGACATCGTCGGCGTAAACCTGATCGCCGCTCATCATCAATAAGGCCGGACGCTCGGCCGGGGTCTGGGCGTCGGCCAGCAGACGGTCGATGCACAGCAAACCTTCGTTGGCACTGTGATGGGGTTTGCGGCATGAGCCGTGCACCAACTGATGGATACGGCTATGCAGTACGAAACTAGGGTAGTGATCGTTGGCGTACAGGAGGTGAGGTGCCCATTCGGCGATGCCAGTATTGGCAAAAACCAGGTCGTAGCCGATCGCCACGTCCAGCGGCAGCGCTTCGTCCAGCGACACATCGATCAAGTGAATAAATGCATGACGCCCGACGGTTACGACGGTGCAGTCAAGGGGAATCTCCAGTGTCTGCGTGGGCAGATGCAGCTTCAGCGTCAGTTCCAGTGCTCGACTTCCTACCAGCCACAACACCAGGCGCCGAGCTTCGAGGCGTCGCAGCAGAGGGCCGGCCAGAACGGCGGGCAGTGTGTCGGAAGGCGGCATGCAGGCAGTGGTCCCAGGCTGGATTGAACCGGTAAGTCTAAGCGAGTGAATGTCATGGTTTTGTTATCGGGGGTACGAAGGGCCGTACACTGCCCCTCGTACGCGCCGGGTTAAAGCACGTTGCCTCGACCCAGGCCGTCCAGGCCACCGCCCCTGTTTTTGCTTCGGTCATTGGCCGCCATGCCTTCAGGCTCGACGGCATTGCGTTGCGTGGAGGTGGGATCGATGCTGCGCTTCGTGCGTTGGGACGCTGCATCATCTTGCAGCAGAGGTGGGTATTGAAAGCTGCTCAGTGAGTGGTTGATTCCGCTGACCATGGATGTTTCCTTCTATGAGTAGAGGATGACTTCGCCTGTCGGAGCGAAGTAAGGCCTACCTTAATAGCGGTCCAGGGGGGGCCGCTATAAACGCGCTGCTGCAAGATATGACTGCAGATGACGAGCGTTTTTTGGAAACCTCACGCACATGCTTTACCGCATCAGGTGTACGAATCTTCAATCACCTTGGGCACCGTAAACCGGAACTCGCTCCCTCGGCCCACCTCACTCTCGGCTACGATCTTGCCGCCATGGGCCTGGATGATGCCCTGGGTGATGTACAGCCCAAGGCCGCTGCCGGTGGGGTTGTTTTCGGTCTGGGTCCAGTAACGATCAAACACATGCGGCAATTGTTCCGGTGCAATGCCGTCGCCGGAATCACGTACCGAGAACACGATTTCCGCGCCATTGCTCATGGCGCTGATGCCGATATTGCCCTGGCGGGGCGTGAACTTGATGGCGTTCCCGATCAGGTTCGACAGGACCTGGAACAGGCGCTCCGGGTCGGCGTTGATCTGCAGGCCGGGCTCGGCGTTGAACGATAGGTCAATGCCTTTATCCGACGCCAGCGGTGCGAGCAAGGAGTAGGCCTCTTCGAACATCTGGCTGACATCCAGCGCCACCGGCTTGACCACATACCGCCCGGCATCGATTTTCGACGTGTCGAGCAAGTCTTCCAGTAGCACATTCATGCGCCCGGCCGCCTGTTGCATGGTATCGATGGCCGAGGAAATCCGCCGTGACGTATGTGGGCCGTCGGAGCTGAAGGCCTTTTGCAGCATGCCGCAGAGCATGGAGATCACGGTCATGGGGTTGCGCAGGTCATGGGACACCACCGCCACCAGATCTTCACGCGCCCGCACGGCTTGTTGTTCGCGCAGCACCTGGCGGGCCAGGTCGTTTTCCAGGGCCGAGCGACGCAGGTCGTTGGCGGCAAACAGGTCGCCGTGGCTCCACTTGGTGGAGATGCCGGCCATTTCGACCTTCCAGATTTCAAATGACGTGCGGGGACGAAGGCGCAGGCCGGCGTCGGAGTTTTCCAGGTCCAGCGGCTTTTGCGGGTTGCCGCTCCAGTTGATGTTTTCTTTGACTTCCGGGCGGAACCACAGCACACCGTTGTCCACAGGCTTGGGCAGTTGCATGGCCAGGACGCCGCTGGCCACCTGCTGGAACGCAGCCGCCGGTGGGTACACCGAGACCAGGTTATGGCTGGAAAACACCGGTTCGGCGCTCTGCTGCAGCCACTTGTGCAACGCGCGGATCTGCGCCGGCTCCGGGCAGTTGCCGTAGCGGTGCAACTGCTTGTCTTCAATGATCGCCACGCCGCCGGCCATTGTCAGGTTCATCAGCAGTTGCGGTTGTTGGGCCAGGCCATCAAATACGTCGATCTGCGAGGCCTTCATGGCGTGATCCAAGCGCGCAAGGGCTTCAAGCTTTTCATAACGCTGGCGGCTCAGGTCCAGCGCTTCCATGGCGCTGATCTGCAACGACAACACCTGGCCAATGGTCTGGCAGGCGATGCGCAGGTCATTGGGCACCAGCAGGGGCTCACGGTTGCCGCAGCTGATAAGGCCCCAGAGTTTGTCGCCATTCATCAGCGAGATGCTCATGGACGACAGCACGCCCATGTTCTGCATGTACTGGCAGTGGATCGGCGACACACTGCGCAGGGTGGCGAAGCTCAAATCCAGCGGTTCGCCGGTGTCCGGCCGCAGCTTGGGCACCAACGGCACCGGCTCGTAGGCCGCATTGGGAATAATACGCAGCCAGTTGGTGCGATACAGCTCGCGAGCCTGCTCCGGGATGTCGGACGCGGGGAAGAACAACCCGTTGAAAAGCTCCATGGACGGCGCCGACGCTTCGGCGATCACTTGGCCATGGCCTTCGTCTTCGAAGCGGTAGATCAGCACGCGGTCGTAACCGGTCATGGCCTGGATTTCATTCACGCTGATTTCGTACAGCGCCTGCAGGGTTTTCGCCGCCTGCAAACGTTGCAGCATCTTGCCCAGGTCACTGGTGCGACCGTTCACGGCGCGTGGGCGAAAATCCTTGAGCCGCGGTTCGAACTCCAGCACCAGCACATTCTGGTGGCGGTGCAGCAAGCCTTCGAAGTCCGCGCCGTTCAGGGTGACGTGCAACGGTGGCATGTCGAAAAAGGTATCGGTCTGGGCCATGACCTGCACGGCCTGGGCGTGTTCGGTGCCGATCAAGCTGTGCAGCGGCTGGCCGAGCAGCGTTTGCGGCGCATGGCCGAACAAGGTGCCGACGTTGGCGCTGACCTGGATGATCTTCAGGCCGGGTTCCGACAGGGTCAGCAGCACACCGTGAGGCTGGATCGCCCCGGGAAAACGGATGGGCTCATTGGCACAGTTGGCAAGCAGCTCTTCAAAATCTTCGGGTTTCATAGCAGTACCTCCTGGCTGTCGAGCCATTGCTCAAAGCAGCTGAATGTCGAGCGGGCGGCGTCCACGGCGTATTGTTTGGCGGGTGCGTCCAGTGGCTGGTCGCCCAGGTAGACAAGAAAGTCTTTCCAGCGCCGCCCGGTCTCTACCCCGTAGATGTCGAGAAAAGCGCCGCCGTTGTCGGCATTGACGTCCAGGCGCTGAGCCATTTCACGGCGAAGCACCTGGCCACCCAGCGTCGCGCCCTCCAGTACATACAGGGCACCGAGGCAGGCGGCGGGGGTGTCGAGCGTTGGCAGTTGCGTGCAACGGGGCAGGGTGTCGATGGCGTGAGCATCCAGGCCCAAGGCGTAGAGATCCTTGACCAGTGTCGGTGTTTTCACACGCATTGCCGTATCGAACCCTTCGGGAATCAAGCCGCTGGCGTACAGTGCCGCTTCCATAGGCTGATAAAAACCGCAGTACGCCTGGAGCAGGCGTCGGTACCACTGCGCATCGAGGCGCTCAGAGAAAAACGGCAGGCGCTTTTCCAGGGCGGCATGCAGCGAGGCCGTGCCTGTGCGCAACGCTTCCAACAAGGTGTTCGCATCGACGTCATGGGCCTGAGAATGCATTCAGTAAGCTCGAACTGTGGGCCTCTCGGCCATGAATGACGCGCGCAAATGGGCGACGATTCTACACAACTCGCGGTCAGTAACTAAACGCGCAAGGCGAAAAGGCTGACTAACGGATCAGAAATGTCGCTCCTTGCGTCACAATGGACCAACGGGTTTACCGGGAAGTTCGCGCAAGGTGATATTGCGAGGCTATCAGTGCATAGCCAAACCCTGCTGATTGAGCGCGTTCTGCACACACTCAATCAAATGCTGGGTTCTCCACGGCTTGGGCAGAAACCGCACTGAACTGCCCAATTGAGCTGCCAGATGGGTATTGCCGGAGGTCAACACCACCTGCACCGTCGGCCAGCGGTGCGCCACGACCTTGCTCAGATCAAAGCCATTGAGCAAACCCGGCATTTGAATATCGCTGACAATCAGGTCCACCGGGTCATCGCCCCGTTCCAGGTAGATCATCCCTTCATCCGCCGAAGGGAACGACGTCACCGATGCGCCGAAGTCTTCCAACACATCCACCATTAACGCCCGAATGATCTCGTCGTCTTCCAATACTAAAATCGATGGCTGAGCCATGATCCTTACTCCACCATCAGGGTTCAGTAAGGTGGAGTGGAGGCTTGGCGCATAGGTTCGATTGGATGTTTTCTAAACGATGGGTGGTCGTTTGGCGGTGCGCAGGAGCGTGGTTGGGTGGCGCGGTCATGAGAATCGATTATGTTGAGCATGCCGGGTGGAGCGACTGGGGAGCGGCCGCTTAAACAGGCATAATCGAGCGCAACACTCGATGCGGAGCCGTACGATGAAGTTCGCCTTGTTGACCCTCGCCCTGATGCTCACCACCGCCCAGGTTGCCGCCGCCGGCGACGCAGAAGCGGGCGGCAAGCTCTTCGCCAAGACCTGCGGCGGTTGCCATAGCGTTGGCGAAGGCGCCCGTGGCGGCTTTGGGCCGCAACTGAACGGCATCATTGATCGGCCTGCCGGCGCCACTGCGGACTATCAGTATTCAGATGCGATGAAGAACTCGGGGGTGGTTTGGAACCGGGACAAACTGGCGGCCTACATTGAAGATCCGAAATCGGTTGTGAAGGGGACGCGCATGATTTTCTGGGGCATCAGTGATCCGCAGAAGATTGAAAATATCCTGGCGTACCTTGAGACGTTTCAGCCCGAGTGATGGCGTAAACGGTTGTCTCCAGCCGTCGCTTGGGTTTGTCGGCGCACGTCTAGCCTTCAGGCGCCATGTCCTCAACGATATGGATCCGCAAATCGTGACGACCGGGGGCAAGCTGCTGCTTAAGGGTCAACGCCGGAATTTCATAGTCCCCGGCGTTCTGGCGACGAAATGGCAGAGGTTTGTCGTCGAACAGGTTATCCAGCCGAGCAGCATAGGCCGCGCATAGCTGTTCGAATCGAGCGGCGTCCATTTTGCTGGTTTTATAGATGGGGAAGGGCGGCATGACAGTGAACCCTGGGTAGAACAGCACGCCATGCTGGATAGGAAATAGCAGGTCATCCAGCGCCCCGTTTACCCCTCGACCGCTGTAATGGGACTCCCACCCGCCCATGCTCACCACCAACATCGCCCGCTTTCCTGCCATGCTGCCCTCGCCGTAGCGATCGCCCCAGTGGCGTTCGCTGTGTTCGCCGACACCGTAGGCGAAACCACAGGCGTAGACGCGTTCGACCCAGCCCTTGAGAATTGCCGGCATCGAGAACCACCACAGTGGGAACTGAAAGATCACCGCGTCCGCCCACCGCAGTTTGGCCTGCTCTTGCTCGATGTCTGTCGGTTGGGTGCCGGCGGCGAATACACGTTGCGACTCCAGCGCTGGGTTGAAAGGTTTTCCATCGTCATAGCCTGGAGCGTCGTCCTTATCAATGGGCGCTTTCCAACGCATGGCGTAGAGATCGGAAACCTTGACCTCGTGACCCGCGCTTTTCAGGTGAGCGATCGCGAAGTCCCTGAGCGAGCCATTGAGCGAACGGGGTTCCGGGTGGGCGTAGATCAGTAGTAGCTTCATGAGGCGCTCCGAGTGGGTGTAGGCCTCACCGTAACGACGAACCCGGTATGATAGAAATGAATTTCCGAAACATATGGTATTTACATGCACAATACCTTGCGCCGTCTGGATCTTAATTTGTTGGTCACGCTGGATGCACTGCTGTCTGAGCAAAACGTTACTCGGGCGGCGCGCTTGCTCAACCTCGCTCAGCCGACCGTCAGCCTGCAACTGGGGCGGCTGCGAGAAATTCTGGACGATCCGTTGTTGTTGCCCGGTCCCCGAGGCATGTCGCCTACCGAGCGAGCCCGTGAATTGCGCGGGCCGCTGCGCGAAGCCCTGGTCGCGTTGGAAGGCGCGCTGAGTCCCAGTGCCGCTTTTGAGCCCGCATTGTCCAATCAGACGTGGAGGGTGGCTGCCAGTGATTACGCAGCAACTGCCTTAGTCTGGCCCTCGCTGGCGCTGCTCAGGCGCCTGGCGCCAAATACGCGCCTGGCGCTGTTGAACAAACATCCCGTCAGTCTTGCCAGTGATCTGGAAAACGGCCAGCTTGATCTGGCGTTGCATACTCGCGATGACGCGCCGCCAAAACTGCGTCAACGGTCTCTGGTTCATGAACGCTATGTGCTGGCAGGGCGGCGCGGTCATCCCGCGTTGACAGCCAAGCTTTCGCTCAAGGCGTTCTGCGGCCTTGAGCATGCCGTCATGTCACCCAATGGCGCCGGGTTCGTTGGCAGCACTGACCAGGCACTGGCAGCTAAAGGCCTGGAGCGACGAGTCGTATTATCAGTGTCTAATTTCAACTCGCTCATCTCAGCATTGGCGCACAGCGACGTGGTTGCGGTGGTGCCGGAAAGGCTGGTGCGAGATGAGCCCGCACTGCACGTACAAGCGCCTCCACTGGCCATTCCGGGCTTTGAAATGCTCATGCTTTGGCCCGAACGACTGCACCGGGATCCCGCTCATATGTGGCTGCGCGACCTTATCGCCTCGACGTTGGCAGGCACCTGTACGCATTGATCGTTTCTACGTTGCGCGTGGTAAAGCCTGGGCGAATACCACACCGTTGAAGGTATGGGTGCAGCAGTCGTAAAAGGGTTTCATAAGCTCGGGCGTCAATTGCGGGTCGACCTTCTGTAACAGGCCGGCCTCGTCCACCCACAAGCCGCTGTAATAGCTGTTCTCATCCGTTCTCACATACATTGCGTCAAGAGTCCTTCTTAGGTTGCTTTGGAGAGGGTGGCCACGCGCCTTGGTAACGGAAGGAAATCTGGTAGTCGAGGTGTTCGGGCTCAATCATGTGCTGGAAATACGGCTGAAGAGTCGTTATCCAGTCAGGTAACATGTCGAATACATCGGCGTATATCGCGGTTTCGTCACCTAAACCCAACGCTTCGAGAACACTGTCTGTGTCTTCGATATCCGCTGAATACTCATCCGCCTTCAAGTCATTGCTGTGTTTTTCGTACCACCGCAATCTGATTTTCATGATTATTTTTCCTGAGCTCGTCTTTTACCTGTCATTCGACGTCTTGGATTTGCAGTCCTCGACGTTCGGTGGAGTTGTGATCAATTGCGCCCATGCATTCTCTTAGCTTGGATTACTCGCGTGCCTCCTCGTAATCAAACGCGACGTAGTAGTCGCTCTCTGAAAGAGCAATCTCGTGGGAGAAGTAGGCCTGTACCTGCGATAGCCACTCCCGCCGCAGTTCAAACATGCCGTTATTGACGTCTTCGTCTACCGACAATCCGAGCTCAGAAATCACGGAGTAATCGTTTCCTAAGTCCGCCGAATCCTCGGTTCCGATTAGCCACTCTGTGGTTCTGTCGAACCATTCCAATCTCACTTTGAGTCCCATGTAACCCTCACAGATACTTTCTGATGTTTCGTTTCTTTTTTGGCCCTTTTAGCTGCTCACCGGTTAGATGGTTGAACGCACCCATATGGCGTCCGGCAATTGGCAGGGCTTGATAAAGACGCAGCCGGCAGGTTTGGCAATTGTGGGGGCTGGGGCAGGGAGGATTCGTATAGATCATTCGCCGGTGAATAAGGCGCCTGCGACGGTTGCGGTGTCAGGATTCGCTGTCTGCGTAGCGCTTCTTCATTAGGTGGATAAGAACGTTCTGACATGACCGGCTCACTTCCTTGTGCGAGGAAATGAGCCTACGGGGGCGAATGAGCGGGTGAAATTCGGCTTGTTCGATAGCCTGCGTGGGAAAAGTCAGCCAGCTACCCGCGACGCTTAAAATTGATATTTGAACCCTACCATCACAGGTCATTGTTGTGTAAGCCACGGCGGGCATGAGGGGGCGGGATGTAGGGGGTGGCTGCCGGGGGAGGCTGATGAAGAGGTAGGACGGTTCTGGTTTTGTTAGGATCCGATGAAAAAAGCCTTCTCTCGGTTGCCTGATAATTAGCAAGGTGGATATATGAATCCGGACAGTAATATTGAATAGGATGTTCGACGATGATTTATGAAAATGTTGATCCGCAACTGCTCGCCTTTTTGCAGAATCCCATGAAGTTTACATCGCCCCTTCCGCCCGCAGGCAAAAGCCTGAAATGGCATGCGCGAATGCTTTACAAGTTTACGATGCTGCGCAGGTTTATCAGTGCCGAGCAGGTACAGGCGTTGCTATGGGAGAAAATTAGGAATAATTTGGAGAAGGCTGAAAACTCTCTGCCTCAATTAATTTTTGAAGATCATGTGCCGCTCAATCAGGACACGGTGCATCGTTTTACTGATGAGTTGTATCGATATTTCAGAATTGTATTTTTACCGTGTGATGCTACGTCGGCATCGCAAAATGAAATGCTCGCTGCCTTTAGTAAATCTTATGCCTGGGCGGCGCTTGAATATACCTGTAATAGAATTTCCGAGAATCTTGAGCTTCGTGCAGTGCACAACTTATCGATCTTGGCGAATGAAAGGTTGTGGTTGGGTTACTACCTGAGTGAAGTGTATTTTCTGATAGGTCATGGGCTCTTGAGCGCCAAGCTGCACGGGAAAACGCTAAAGATAGTGCCTACCGCCAAGCTACAGGTGCGATTAAAGGCTTACTGGCTTGCGGAGGTCACTGAAGCTAATTCTAATATCGGTGATATTTTAAGTCGGCATGACATTGTACCTATGCTGCATGAACGAGGTCGTCTGACACCAGAATTACGCAAGCTGTTGGTGGATCAAACGTTGGATAAGTGTCTGTCCATACATTCGAACTACCTGTCACCGACCATGACGAACCATCCTAAGTATCAATATTTGCGAGAGGTTGTTGATTTTGCAATTCACCTTGAGCTACGTGCGATGTCAGGTGAACGCTCGACCCGCGAGGAGTACATGAGAAGTATCGTCAGCCCGGCAACGGTGGATATGATTAATAGCGCCCTCGCTGGACGATTACCGACGCTTGATTCGGCCAGCAGTTTTGTTGAGTACAAGGGCGGCATGTATCTAAGGGGCGCGCTGAATTTCAAGTACGGGCTGAGAAAATTTGTCAGGTATCTGCTCGGTGAGGTGCTGGTTAATCAGAAGGGCCCTGACTTTGGCCATCTACTGGGTGTTGGCTTCGAAAAAGACTATGTTTTAAATTATATTCGCAGTCTCAATGACCCTCGCCTGAAAATTTATGAGGAGTTCAAACCAGGTAATAATGCGAAAATCAAGGGGTATGATGTTGATCTGATTATTCAAGATGTAGATGAGGATATTTATTATTTCGTGCAGGTTAAGCATCAGCTGTCGGAAATTCCTACCTATCTTTCCGAGCAGTGCGAGTTGTTTCTAAATGCGAACTTTCGTAAGGGTTTTATTCAGCAATTAGGCGTTCTGAAAGATAACCTTTCTGACGATAGTATCAGGCGCAAGCTCAGTCAACATGGATTGGCCGGCGCTCGCCCGGATAATACCCACTTCATACTATTGCATAACGTCCCTTTCTTGAATTTCTATGAGCTTGATGGGATTTTTTTCTACGAGTGGAACTTGCTCAGGAATATTTTACAGGGTGGGCGGGTACAGATTCGTAAAAACCGAAACATCGCAGAGGAACGGGTCATTAGCAAACCACGTTTGCACCGGCCGCAGGAGATGGTAGAAGCTTATTTCAATGATTCGCAAAGCGGAAAGCAAATGAGGGAGCACTACGATATTTATCGAAGGGCCTACGTTAGCTTTGCTTTTGATGACCTTGATGTGATCTGCAAGCTATTGTGAAGGTAATCGCTGCGGTGACGTGGACGTATGACCATGCTATAAGTATTGATCAGCGTTCGCGCCACCAACCCTTTCGAATTTTTCAGAGTAAGTGCTTTGAAATCAACCGTGAAATCTCCACAATCGAAGTCTTCCCGGTAAATTCAAACTTCACCTTCCCCAGCGACGAAAAGTAAATCTCCAACTCCGAATCCAGGTCGAACGTCCCCGACGTTTCCACCGAATATGCCACGATGTTCTTGTACGGCAGCGACGTGAAGTCCTTCTTGCTGCCGGTAATCCCCTGCACGTTCACCGCGATGATGCGCTTGGTGGTGAACACGACGCCGTCGCGCATGGCCTTGTACGCGTCCACCACTTCTTCGCCGTCGAGCAGCAATGAAGCCACGCGTTCGGCGTATTCGTTGTTCTGTTTGAGCTTGAAGAAGCCTTTGTTGTTGAAGTCGATCATGTGCCTGCCCTCGGGTGAATGGTGCGATCGGTGTATGACGTTTTGATCACGGATCTGTATCTAACGCGCGCATTTTGAACGCCCTACCATGGTGTCCAACTCTACAACGTTGAGCAGATGTTTCGCGTCGACAGAACAACCGTCCAGGGAGCCCCACCATGCCCGAACTGTCCAGCTGGCTTGCCTATGCGCTGATATCACTGGGCATGGTGCTGACGCCCGGCCCGAACATGATTTACCTTATTTCCCGGTCGATCTGCCAGGGGCGCACCGCCGGGTTTATCTCCCTGGGCGGCGTGGCGCTGGGGTTTCTGGTTTATATGCTGTGCGCCGCCTTGGGTATTACCGCGTTGGTGATGGCGGTGCCCTTCGCCTACGATGCGCTGCGCTTTGGCGGGGCGCTGTACCTGGCCTATCTGGCCTGGCAGGCGGTCAAGCCGGGTGGCCGTTCGCCGTTTCAGGTGCAAAGCCTGCCCCAGGACAGCCCGCGCAAATTGTTCACCATGGGCCTGGTGACCAACCTGCTGAACCCCAAGGTGGCGGTGATGTATCTGTCGTTGCTGCCCCAGTTCATCGACCCGAATGGCCATGGCAGTGTGCTGATGCAATCCCTGGTGCTGGGCTTTACGCAGATTTTTATCAGCGTGAGCGTGAACGCAGTGATTGCCACCCTGGCGGGGTCTATCGCCGTGTTTTTCGTCACCCGGCCGGGGTGGCAGGTGGTGCAGCGCTGGCTGATGGGGTCGGTGTTGATGGGGTTGGCGGTGCGGATGGTGGTGGAAGGGCGTAAGTAGCTCAGCGCGCCATCACGTTTACGATTACATGCAAGATGAACTCAGGGCCGTAGCAAGGTTGCCCATGTTCA
The DNA here is from genome assembly GCF_900004865.1 of Pseudomonas sp. 37 R 15. Lineage (NCBI taxonomy): Bacteria > Pseudomonadati > Pseudomonadota > Gammaproteobacteria > Pseudomonadales > Pseudomonadaceae > Pseudomonas > Pseudomonas sp. 37 R 15. The sequence goes on from NZ_CVTV01000046.1 coordinate 111,802, forward strand.
TCCTCGATCCGCCAGATGGAAGTGACTGCGCAGGTTTCCTTGGGCGCGGCGAATTCCACCGTGATATGCACGGGTTGCCCAGGGAGTGTTTCTGCGATGAGGATTTCGTTGTTGAGGCTGCGCAGGTGCGTGTCCATGACGACTTCCAATGGCGCGCCTATGGCGGTGCGCCGTGCGATGACGTATTCACCGTCAACGCGCACCAGTCTTCGTCCACGCCATGGACGTGTGCCGAGGTTCTGGATCTCCCAGGTCTTATGGAAAATCTCACTGGGCATTACCACTGTTTGATCGGGGGTGGTGACGTCTGCATTGAATACAGCGATGTCGCCGGGGTCGCCTAGGCCGACGGCGCGGTTCGTGGCTGCAGTTGAATAAGCATCGACGGGTGCGCCAGCCAGGTCGGCAAAATAGCGAAACAGTAGCAGCGGTGAAACCTGGAGTGCCTTGGCGAGTTTGATCAGGGTGCGAACCGAGGGATCTTGAGATACGCCGCTGGCCAAGCCGTACAGATAGGTTCTGGAGATTGCGGCTTCCTTGGCCAAGGTGGTCATGGATTTGCCCAGCTCTCGACTGCGTCGTACAACGAGGGAGCGGAGGGTGTCGCGAGTTCGTATGCTCATGTTCGATTGCTATCCCTAGTGCTTGGAAAGGCCCACACGTTGTTCGCCAAAAAAGACAACCTGACCGCCGTCGCGGGTAATACGCAATGCACACTTGCGACCTGCTGGTGATGTTGTGAAGGACATGGATTGGTCGCTTTCTGGTTGGCTATATCCAGTGTCGTAGTTTCTCGCATGCTTGCGAACCTAGTGTTTGTTGCATTCCTTTACATCTACCTTTGGATATAGCGATGACTCAATTAAAGACGTGCTGCGCTTCCATTGCTCGATCAGGTTTCGGCACTTTGCAATTACCTGAAGCCATGCTGCAGGACTACAAACAAATTGTTGATGGATACTCAGCAATATCCCATGCCACCAAAGCGTCATTTTCTTTCAGCCAGGACACTGACGGTTTTTTCCCATTCGGTGCCGAATACTCAAGTGTTGAGGAACATCCTGACCTCTGTGAGCGATTCTGTTATTGGCAGGCGCATGCGTCGAAAAGAAAAGGTTTTGAATTCACTCGCAGCGATTTTTTTGCAGCTGTGGAAATTTTTGAGCGCCAGGTCAGCGAGTTGGCTCAAGAGTTGATGGACGGTATTTGCAGCGAGTTTGGTGTATCTCCACTTGCCCCTTTTCGCTCGGCGTCCTACGTGCAGTTGTGTGTTTATCGTGCGCAGAATGCAAGCATTGAACGGCGGTTCGCCCAGGACCCCCATGAAGATGGGCACATGCTGTCGCTTATCAAACCGAGCCGCGAAGGGCTGGTGTTGGTGAGGGGGCGCTCGCTTGAGCCGGTGCGTCTTTTGGAGAATGAGATTGCGGTGCTAGCGGGATCTTTACTGACTGAGCTGTCTGACCACGCCATTCCTGCGGCTTATCACGCGGTCCTCGCACCTCAAAAGCCGGTGGGCAGAAGCTCGTTGATCTATTTTGTCAACCCGAATCCGGAGCAAATGCTGACCAGCTTTTTCCGCAGGCAGAGAATCGATTTGAGTCGTTCCGTAAACGCCCGCCACACCGGCTTCGGTAATCAACCTATTCAACTCTTATAACTATCCCCTCTGGCATGGACACTCCATGGCTCCCTACTTCAGTGCGCTCTACCTCGAAGGCTTGCTTTTAGGTATGGGTCTGTTCGCCGCCCCCGGCCCCAAAGACACCTTGGTCATCCGCCAAGGTGTCAGCCGTGGTCCCGTCTGGGGCGTGGTTGCGATTTGCATATTGGCCGATGTCCTGCTGATCACTCTGGGCATCACTGGGTTAGGTTCGCTTTTAGAGAGTCGGCCAATACTGGTGGCGCTGTTGCTACTTTCCGGCGCGGCGTACTTGCTCTGGTTCGGTGCTCAGCGCCTGTTGGCCTGCCTGCGTGATCGATCGATGCCGGACACCCAAGGCGGGAACTCGCAACGGGGATTGTTGCGCACGGCAGTAGTGCTAGGGTTCGCCAACCCCTACGCATGGCTTGATACGGTCGTGCTGATCGGTTCCATTGGTGCTGCGAAACCGGCAAGTCAGCAAGCACTGTTTGCCACGGGCGCCATGACGGCATCGCTTATATGGTTCGTGGCGCTGGCGCTGGGCTGTCAGCGGTTGACGGGGTTGTTTCGAACGCCGGCCGTCTGGCGTTGGTTGGACGCGGGTGTCGCGATCTTGATGGTGTATTTGGCCAGTATGCTGATCGTCGATTCACTGGATGTCTTTGAGGTAGTCCTTAAGAGCGCTGAGTGGCAAGGACATTTCATCAAGGTGAGAGACGCCTTGAACATCAGCGGATAGTTTTTGCAGTTCTCGCCCCAGTACGGTGTCGGTACCGCCTAAGGCAATCAATGCTTGGGCAATGCACTCATCAAGCTTCAACCGAATCCCCGCCAAATCCCCCTGGCGCACCAACAACCCAAACACCTCGCGGTCGTACGCCTCCATCACCGGATCATCGCGCAAAACCGGGCTGCCGCCGTCCGTCTCGTGCACCAGCTTCAGGGCAAAGAGCGCAACCGCTTCCAGCGTCAATTCCATGGTTTGGGTTCCTGCGGTTTTGGGGGAGGGCGATGATCACTGTTCTGCGCGGGAAAAAAAAGACCCAATAGTGTGAACCGGTTGGCTTGCGCAGCCGTAGTGTCGGCTGCCCAAGGAACGATATTAATTAGCCATGCTCCAACTCGGCGTGCCAAGTGCACCCGGTCGCCAGAAGGATAGGGTGCAAGACCTAACCCACTACAAGGATGCAAACACTCATGCAGTCATCCCCCACCCAAACGCCATCCGCCACCGGCGAACTGATCGCCAGTTTTCGCCACGGCAAGGGTTTCCTGATCTTCAGTTTGATATTTGGCGTCGCGTTGCTGGGGCTCGCGGTGTTTGTGCTGTACCTGGGCACCATCCTGCCGGCGGGCAGTCACGGCCCCGTCGTCGGCCAGACGTCGCGCGGCCTGTCATTCAGCTTCAGCAGCCCCCAAACCCTAATCTACTTCACCAGCGCCTTGCTCACCGTTCTTGCGTTGGGCGTGTTTGCCGGTTACGCCTGGCACAGAAAACTGCGTGCGCCGCGTTACAACGTGTATGAGCACGGCATCGAGCGCTTCATCAACGACCAGCGCGACTACACCGCCTTCGCTGACATTGAAGACCTGTACCTGTTCGGCTCCGGGCAAACCGTGATGACCGGCATGATCACCAACCTGGCCTATCGTCGTAACGCGTCGGAGCCGTTTCACCGAGTGATTGAAACCCTCAAGGGCTTTTACCAGTTCCAGCAGTTGGTGCGCGAGCTGCATGTACGCGCGCGCATGCCGGTGGTGATCGCGACGCTGGAAACGGGTGGGTCGGTGACGTTCAACTGCATCAGCTCGGGGCAGCTCTGGGGTAAGCGCATGAGCGGCAACTTCCTGAACATCACCACCTCGCCGATTGTGGTCAGCCGCGCATTCCTGCAATACCAGGGCCGCACAGTGCCGATGTCTTCGCTGCGCACCGTGGACCTCAATGCCTGGACCGAAAAAGTGGTGATCAAGGACGAGAGTGGCAACGCCATATTGTCCACCATCGCCACCGGCATCCTGAGCCACGACCTGTTCCTCAACACCCTCGATGCGGTATTGGCGGTCGAAGAACAAACCCGCGAGCTGGCGTGAGCCGGCAGCGTTAAGGATGAGGACTGAACGATGATCTATCGCGGTGCAGGCTGGCTCACCTTGTTTACACCTGTGGCGATGGTGCTGCTGGTGATGTGGCTGTGGCCGGATCCGAGCGTCAAGCCTGGCAATACGTCGCTTACGCAAGTGTTGATGGGGTTCGGGATTGGCTCGGCGATCAACGTTGTGCTGGGCTTTGTATTGAATCGAAAGGTTCACGCCGACGGCGTGCGTCATCACTTCTTTTTCATGCCCATGCAATGGCCGGCGCTGGCGATCACGCTGGTGTGCGCGCTGATCGCCCTGTTGAAATAAGCTTACCGACCGCTCGGCAAGGGCGGTCGGGTTTCGACTTGTTCGAGGCTTATGCGATACGTGGTGTAAGTGTCGCCATCCCTCAGGTAAAGATCGCTGCGATAACGGCTGACGGCGCCCTTGAGTTTGATGTGCAGGCCGTTGGCGACGCGCTGGATGACCACGTCTTGCAAGTCGGTGTCCGAGACCAGGAACGGCGGGGTTTTGCCGAGGTACACCTTCATGGTTGCGTCTGTCGATTCACGGTAATCCATATAGAACTTCAGCGTCTTGGGCTCCGAACGGTCCCTGGCTTCCTCGACGATATAAAGCCATTCCCCCGGTATGAAGTTTTGCTTCAGGACTATTTGGGGGGGAAGCTCGGGTTTGTGCACATAGGCATAAATGAGAAACCCCGCAAGGCAGAGCGCGGCGATAATCGCCAGGTACTTTTTGAGCCTGAGCTTCAGGGCTTGCCATTGGCTTTTATTCATAAGTTTCAACGTTGGGTATGAAGACGGTGTCATTGCGGTGCATTGATGATAATCGTGTCCAGACCCAAAGGCAGTGTTCAAATCCACTGATCATTCAAGGCGGTACGGTCCCCACCTTCATGGCCAGTGTTTAAAATGCCCTTAGGCTCAATCATCATCAGCTTGGCTTCGCCTTCGGCGGCCGTGCGGTGCACTACGCCACGAGGGACCACATACAGTTCGCCTGGCGCCACATAGACCGGGCCGTCTGGCAGGTCGATACGCAGCGTGCCTTCCAGCACCAAGAATGCCTCGTCGGTTTCGGGATGGGCGTGCCAGATGAATTCGCCCTCGATGCGTACCACTTTGAATTGGTAGTCGTTCATCTCGGCGACGACGCGCGGGCTCCATTGTTGGTCGATGAGGGCGGCTTTTTGGGTGAGGTTTATGGGGGCGGCGGGAGGCTGAGCCATGACGGATACTCGGGTAGGTGAGGACAGTCAGGTTAGCCAGAAGAATGGCGCAGGGCTTGAACGATCATGCAATAGGCGTCATTGCGCTGTTCCGAATTCAAGCCTGCCGCAATTTGCCCGCGAGCCAAGATAGCGCCATCGCCGGAATCGAGAGAAAAGCCGCATACAGGATGCCGACACCCAGCAACGGGGAAGCACCTGAGGTGACCAACATCACTGGGATCTGAGCAAGCATTACGACGGCACCTGCGGACCACTGGGCGCTTTTTTGCAGGGCTCCAAGAATCACCGACAGAGCAAGCGCGGCGGGGTAGATGAGGGTCCAATAATTAGCCAGGTCCCATGGCTCTTTAGTCCCCGTGACTGCTGAAACAACAGTCCAAAAAAATAGGGAAACAACACAGGTGGCGATGAGTGCCATGATTTTCCTATTTCACTTTGTCGAAAGGCCGTTGGACGCAATCGAAATTTATTTCGATCGCAGTGAAGCCCTGCGCTTTACCACGTTGGCAAGCAAGCTGGAAAGCGATTCGATTGAATAAGGTTTCTGCAATAGCTCGAACCGCTGACCACCCGCTTCAATTTTGGCGAACTCGGAGCTGTAGCCTGTGGTGAGGACCACTGGCAACCATGGATAAAGTACTTCGATACGTTCGAACAACTCGATCCCGCTCATGCCGGGCATCGTGATATCTGAGAAGACGACATGAAAATTTTCCGGGTTAGTTGAGAGCGCGGTAAGCGCCTCCCGCGCGCCAGGTACCCAATGGACGGTATAACCCAGCTGCTGCAGAGTAGCAGAAGTGAAAGTCCCGATATCTTCATTGTCCTCTACAACCAGCACCGCATATCCCTCGCCGCACTCCGTAACTGCAGGTGCGGCATCAATGGTCTTTTGCACGAATGCCTCGACCCGTGGCAGATACAGAGTAAACGTGCTGCCAACACCCTCACAGCTACTGACCAGGACCTCTCCGCCTGATTGCTTTGCAAACCCGAAGACTTGAGACAGACCGAGTCCGGTGCCTTGCCCCACACCTTTGGTCGTATAGAACGGCTCAAAGATGCGCTCTAATTTGTCTGCAGAAATTCCCGTGCCGGTATCGGATATAGAAACCGTCACGAAATTTCCAGGACGTTCGGGGTGTGAGCGTACTGCGGGGAGCGATGTATTCGTATTAACGCTGATTGAAAGCTCCCCAACACCGCCCATTGCGTCCCGAGCGTTAACGAGCATGTTTACCAGCGCGGTCTCGAACTGGCTTAAATCGGCATTGATAAAACACGGCTCATCACAGATATCGATGGTCACACTGATCCGTGACCCAGTGAGCGTGTCCATCATTTCGCCTATTCGCACAACACTCTCGCCAGCGTTAAAGATTTCCGGTTGCAGCTTTTGTCGTCGTGCAAATGCCAACAACTGGCTGGTCAACCGCGCCGCGCGCTCTACCGTACTTGAAATCGCTTTGATGTATTTATCGCGGCGATCTTCTGATAGGACTGGGCTGCTGAGAAGATCTGTACAGGACTTGATAACCGTCAGTAGATTATTGAAATCGTGGGCGACACCACCCGTGAGCTGCCCAATAGCTTCCAGCTTCTGCGATTGCCGCAGCGCCTCCTCTGAACGCTTCAATGCCTCGTTGGCATCTTCCTCCGCTTGAGTATCCCGGCCAACAGCGTGGATAAAGTCTTTATCCGGCACAGCCGTCCAGGAGATGGTGCGATATGAGTTATCCGAATGCCGGTAGCGATTCTTGAAAGTAGGGAAATGCTCCCCTCGTTTCAGATCGGTCATCGCATCAATCGTCCGCTCCAAGTCATCAGGGTGAACGAAGTCAAGAAATTGGCTATTTATGAGATGTTCTTCAGGCCATCCCAGCGTTTTACTCCACGCAGGGTTGACCGCCGAGATTTTCCCATCGAAATGAGCGACCAGCATGAGGTCTGCGGAAAGCCGCCAAATTCGATCTCGGTCCTGGGTTTTCTCGACAACTTGCTGCTCCAACGACTCGTTGAGTTTGGCCAATGCATTTTGGGCATCACGCAGGGCTGTCATGTCGCGAGAAACGCTAAGGATTTTTTCGGGTTTCCCATCCGAGCCAAAAATAGGACTGACTTGAACGTGCCACCATTTCAGCGTCCCGCCCATGGTGAAAGCAGATCCCATAAAGCTGGCACTCTTACCTTCGCGAGCAGATTGCACCGCAGCCTTGGCATCCAAGTTTCCCTGATCCTGCCAGAAGTCAGGCCATGGACAGCCCCGTATTTCATTGAAATCACTGACTTCCATGATCTCTTTACCCAACTCGCTCATGAACGTCAGGCGGGCGTCCAGATCCAGTACCTTGATGCAGTCGTTTATGCTCGCGAGAACACGGTCGGTGAATGCCTCGTTCTCCTCCAGTTTCAGCGCTCCGTGAACCTGCGTCGTGGTTTCGTGGACAAGGCAGAACATTCCTTCAGGCTTTCCAGTATCCCCATGCAGTGGCGAAAACGAGAATGACCAGAAAGTCAGCTCGGTCACCCCCTCCCGAACAAGTGTAATCGGATGGTTTTCAAAGCGGCTTGCCTGCCCCTGAAGCGCGCTTTGCGCAATGGTGCGTACTTGCTCCCATGCTTGGCCCCAAATCAAATGAATCGGCGCGCCTAAGGCAACTTCTGGCGCGCACGGGAGATTGATGAGGTAAGCGTCATTGAAGAACAGTTGTAACGTGTCTCCCCACACGAGGTACATGCTGTCGGGGGAGTTCAGCATCAGACTGAGTGAACTTTTGAGCGCCATAGGCCAAGATTCTCTGGCCCCCAGAGGGGTTGCAGACCAATCCGTTTCGCGTATGAGGCGCCCCATATCTCCGCCACCGGCAGGGAGGTCAAACGAAACCATGTACTTGAAAGCTCCCTCGGCCAAAAGGTGGCCAATACGCTGCGAGAATAGAGCAGGCATGATGTCATTCATGCCCGCTGCACAGCCATCTATAAAAAAAACTGGAGGTGCCTTCGGTCGGTTTTGGAGTCAGGCTCTGGTGCTGTGTTCAACGTAATGCGTGAAGTGAATCGTCCCAGGATTCATGAGGTCGCCGAGTGAGCGTTTCTGGCCGGTTGCTGCCGGGCGCGAGCGGCAACTCTCAGTTGTTGTTGCCGACCCGAACTGGAATCAGGGGCAGATTACATTTGAAATAATCGTGGTTTGACCCCGGTTTTACATCTGGTTTTTTGGGGGGGCGGGCTGACCTGACCATTGATTGCCATTTTTAAGCCTGGTTTAAAAAGAAGAGATCAGTTTGAATAAAAACTCTACCCATCCAAATCATTAATTTCGGGCAACGAGTCAGTGAGTGGTAGTGATGAAGTTTTATCAAAGCTTTCAAGGGTTTCAATTAAATCATGTTTGATTCGATCTGCGGTGTTTAAGACAGAGCCATTAAGTTCGGCATCAACGTTGTGTACGATGATGTCGCGTGATAATTGTAGTTTTACTAACTCTTGAGCTAGTGTGGAAGTTATAATTCCTTCATCTACAAGCTTGTCAACGATGAGCCTGGTCGAGGTTTTATTTTTTATTAGCTTTCGAGCTTGTTCGTGATGTAGTGCATTCATCGCGATTTCGATGAGTAACTGCTGAATTGAAATCCAAATAGCAATGAGCTCTGCGTGCGTGCTATTTACCGTAGTTGCAATATTTTCTGCAACTTCTTCTTTCTGCTCGGGTGACATATAGATGCTGTCAAGCTTGGTTAATGCTTCGCTAAGTTTGTCCTTAACCTCTCCTGATATTTTTAGTATATGCTCAAAGTCATCGTGGCCAATAAAGTTATTGTGCGCCACAAGACATCTCAGCTCGTACAACTTGGCCCAGCGTGTTTGCAAATATTCGCTCTTACAGCTGACGATCGGCTGAAAATATCTTTCCCAATTTGAGGTTGGGACAAGTTCTTTTAGTTCGTCAATATTAATCTCGCTGGCCGAGACTGCCGAACGAACTTTCTCCATAAGTTTAGAAGAGCTGGCTGTTGAATAAGGTTTGAATAGAAAGTCCGAAAGCTGAATGAAGTCTGTTTCAAAAAGATAGTTGTTTCCTGTGGCATTCTTCTTCGTTTTTATGGATTCCGAAACTTCTCTCGGTACGGCCTCTTTCGTCCATCCCAAACCAATCTTCGTAAGCATAAATTTTGTAATAAGCTTGCGCATCATGTTTTCAATTTCATGTATCACGGGATAAGCAGCTGTAGAAAGACTGCTGCTAATATCGTCCCATAAAACTTCGACAGGTCTTTCGGCCGCTTTGGCCAAAATTGTCCTTATAGATTTTAATAATGACAAAAATACTGCTATCTCAGTTTTGTTTTGGCAGCCCAAGCGCACGTGAAAAAAAATATGGCTATTGTTTTGTATTTCTCCTTGCTGAACATCATAGTCAAACTTTACTCCGTCGAACACTAGTCCTTTGGCTTTTATCTCGATACTGCTATACGATTGAAGCAAATTGTTGAATGCAGATATTGAGTTGCAAAAACCTTCCTTAGAATTAACTATTGCAAGGTACTCGACTTTTAGGTTTTCCATTACCATTTCTTCGTTAAGGCGACATCGGCGATGGTAGCGTTTTGGTGTCGCCACGTCATCGACCATCGAACGACTGTTTTTGGCGGGGTGCGGCATGTCGTCGGAGTATCGGTTAAGGCGCAGTGGGGGCAGATACGATTTTGTTTGAACTGTTAACCTCAGCCTGTCTATCGGAAACTTTTCGCCACAGATCCGAGCTTTTAGAACCGCGCGCTTCTGAGCTACCTTCCCGCAGTCACTGCAAATTCAGTGACCGGGCCTGATAACCCGTGGAACAATAGGCGCTCAAGCGTCTCCAGCACAATGCCGACGCTTTTTTTGCGTCCGCACATCCGTGTTATGGCGGCTGTGTGCGGGAGGCCTTCGGGCCTGCCGGGTTCCTATTGTCCCGGTTTATCAGCCTGCGCACAGCTGCCACCCTTTCGCCTGATAACGAATGTGGCAGCTTCTCGACATTAGGAGCTAAAGCCATGAGCGTTTCTGACAGGTCGTACCCTCGCAATTTCCCACTCTGTACCTCCACCCACCTGGGAGGTGCCCAATGATCAACCCACCTCTCAACAAAACCCTCGGCGTCATCACCTTTTCCACCTGCGGCAAACAGCCCAACCTCCACCGCCTTTTCCGCGTCAATTCCGGCGTCCCCATCCGCGATGCCCTGCAGCATGCCTCCGAGCTTCTGCACTGTTCAAAAATGCTGGCATTGGATGCAGCGATGGATAACAGCGCAGATCGCTATGCCTGGGCAGCACATTATTTGGGGGAGATGGCGAAGGCGGTGGTGGATGATTTGGCGAATGGGATGTTGCCGAACGGGGTGACGGAGGAGGGGGATTCGGTTGGGGTGTAGGCAGGTGGTTTGAGGGTGTTGGGGCTGGCGCAATCGCAGGCAAGCCAGCTTCCACATTTGGATCGTGTTTCAGGTCGGTAATGGGCGACAAGCAATGAATCAGCTGTCGGCCACTTTTCTACAGACGAAAAAAAAGACCTTGAATTTCAAGGTCTTTTTTTAAGATGGTGCCCCGAGGGAGAATCGAACTCCCACTTCTTTCGAAAACGGATTTTGAATCCGCCGCGTCTACCAATTCCGCCATCAGGGCTCAATGGCGGCGAAGTATAGAGAGGTGATTACCGTTGGTCAATCACGTTTCATGGTCAATTTTGACTATTTCCGCTAGACTTCCCGGCCCTGCTAGACGAACCCCATCATGCGCGTTGCTGACTTTACTTTTGAGCTCCCTGATTCGCTGATCGCTCGCCACCCTTTGGCCGAGCGTCGCGCCAGTCGACTGCTGACCCTGGACGGGCCGAGCGGTGCCCTCGCACACCGTCAATTCACTGATTTGCTTGAGCATTTGCGCCCGGGCGATTTGATGGTGTTCAACAATACCCGGGTGATTCCGGCGCGGCTGTTTGGCCAGAAAGCTTCCGGCGGCAAGCTGGAAATTCTGGTGGAGCGGGTGCTGGACAGCCATCGCGTGCTGGCCCATGTGCGCTCCAGCAAGTCGCCGAAACCGGGGTCGAGCATCCTGATTGATGGCGGTGGCGAGGCCGAGATGGTCGCGCGCCATGATGCGTTGTTCGAGCTCAGGTTTGCCGAAGAGGTGTTGCCGCTGCTGGAGCGTGTCGGCCATATGCCGTTGCCTCCTTATATAGACCGCCCCGACGAAGACGCGGACCGCGAGCGCTATCAGACGGTGTACTCGCAGCGCCTCGGTGCCGTTGCGGCGCCGACAGCAGGGCTGCATTTCGACCAGATGCTGCTGGATGCGATTGCCGCCAAGGGCGTCGAAACCGCCTATGTGACCCTGCACGTGGGGGCCGGGACGTTTCAGCCGGTGCGTGTGGAGAACATCGAAGACCATCATATGCACAGCGAATGGCTGGAAGTCGGCCAGGACGTGGTGGATGCGGTTAACGCGTGCAAGGCGCGCGGCGGGCGGGTGGTGGCGGTGGGCACCACCAGCGTGCGCTCGCTTGAAAGCGCGGCGCGCGATGGTGTGCTCAAGCCGTTCAGTGGCGACACCGATATCTTTATTTTCCCGGGCCGGCCGTTTCATGTGGTCGATTGCCTGGTCACCAACTTTCATTTGCCGGAATCCACGCTGTTGATGCTGGTGTCGGCCTTTGCCGGTTACCCGGAAACCATGGCCGCTTATCAAGCGGCCATTGCCAACGAGTACCGCTTTTTCAGCTACGGTGATGCGATGTTCATCACCCGTAACCCGGCGCCGCGCGGCCCTGAGGACAACTTATGAGTCGTATGTCGTTTGAACTGCTGGCCACCGACGGCAAGGCCCGTCGTGGTCGCCTGACTTTCCCGCGCGGCACCGTGGAGACCCCGGCGTTCATGCCGGTCGGCACCTACGGCACCGTCAAGGGCATGCTGCCCCGTGACATCGTCGCCACCGGCGCCGAGATCATCCTCGGCAACACCTTCCACCTGTGGCTGCGCCCGGGCACGGAAGTGATCAAGAAGCACGGCGACCTGCATGACTTCATGAAGTGGCAAGGCCCGATCCTCACCGACTCCGGTGGTTTCCAGGTGTTCAGCCTGGGCGCCATGCGCAAGATCAAGGAGGAGGGCGTGACCTTCGCCTCGCCGGTGGACGGCTCCAAAGTGTTCATGGGCCCGGAAGAGTCGATGCAGGTGCAGCGCGACCTGGGCTCGGACATCGTGATGATTTTTGACGAGTGCACGCCGTACCCGGCTGACGAAGACGTGGCGCGCATCTCCATGGAACTGTCCCTGCGTTGGGCCCAGCGTTCGAAGAATGCCCACGGTGACAACACCGCGGCGCTGTTCGGCATCGTCCAGGGCGGCATGCATGAAAGCCTGCGCAAGCGCTCGCTGGAAGGTCTGGACAAGATCGGCTTCGACGGCCTGGCCATCGGCGGTTTGTCGGTGGGCGAGCCCAAGCACGAGATGATCAAGGTGCTCGATTACCTGCCGGGCCTGATGCCCGCAGAAAAACCTCGTTACCTTATGGGCGTTGGCAAACCGGAAGATCTCGTAGAGGGTGTGCGCCGCGGTGTGGACATGTTCGATTGCGTGATGCCAACCCGTAATGCCCGCAATGGGCATCTGTTCATCGATACAGGCGTGCTGAAGATCCGTAACGCGTTCCATCGCCATGATGATTCGCCGCTCGATCCAACCTGCGATTGCTACACCTGCCAGAACTTCTCTCGTGCTTATCTGCACCATCTGGACAAGTGCGGGGAAATGCTGGGTAGCATGTTGAATACCATCCACAATTTGCGTCACTACCAAGTCCTGATGGCTGGTTTGCGCGAGGCTATTCAACAGGGTACATTGGCCGCCTTCGTCGATGCCTTCTATGCCAAGCGCGGGCTCCCTGTGCCGCCCTTGGACTGAGTTTCCCGACCCTAAGATTCACTATTTGCAACTGGAGTGCTAAATGAGCTTTTTTATCTCTAACGCCATGGCTGACGCCGCCGCGCCTGCTGCTGCCGGCCCGATGGGCGGTGGTTTCGAGTGGATTTTCCTGGTCGGCTTCCTGGTCATCTTCTACCTGATGATCTGGCGTCCACAGGCCAAGCGCGCCAAAGAGCAGAAGAACCTGCTGGGCAGCCTGCAGAAAGGCGACGAAGTCGTGACCACTGGCGGTATCGCCGGCAAGATCACCAAGGTTTCCGATGCTTTCGTGGTTCTGGAAGTCTCCGACACCGTCGAAATGAAGTTCCAGAAGGGCGCCATCGCCGCCACGCTGCCAAAAGGCACGCTCAAAGCGATCTGAGTAACAACCTTTACCAATCGACGGGGCGCGCAAGGCGCCCCGCGTTATAAGCGGGCGGCGTGATGCTGAACAAATACCCTCTGTGGAAATACGTACTGATCCTGGCGGTGCTGGCGATCGGTTTTATTTATTCCGCTCCCAATCTCTATCCTGATGACCCGGCGATCCAGATCTCTGGCGCCAGCACTTCGCTGCAGGTCAATCAGGCTGATCTGGAACGCGCGAGCAAAGCGCTGACTGACGCGGGCATCCAGGTTAAAGCGGCAACCTTGGCAGCTGGTTCCAAAGGCGGCTTGTTGCGCCTGACCAAGCAAGAAGACCAATTGCCGGCCAAGGACGTCGTACGCAAGGTCATGGGTGACGACTATGTTGTCGCGCTGAACCTGGCACAGACCACGCCACAATGGCTGCGCAACATTGGCGCGCACCCGATGAAGCTGGGTCTGGACTTGTCCGGTGGTGTGCACTTCCTGCTGGAAGTCGACATGGACAAAGCCCTCGACGCACGCCTGAAAGTGTATGAAGGCGACGTCAAGAGCCTGCTGCGCAAAGAGAAGCTGCGGTATCGCAGCCTGCCGCAGCTCAACGGTGCCATCCAGCTGGGTTTTGCTGACGAAGCGTCCCGCGAACAGGCTCGTACGCTGATCCGCAAGAGCTTCAATGATTTCGACATCGTACCGGCCGACCTCAATGGTCAGGCGGTGCTGCGTCTGGCGATGAGCCCGGCCAAGATCGCGGAAATCCGCGAATACTCCATCAAGCAGAACTTGACCACGGTGCGTAACCGCGTCAACGAACTGGGTGTGGCCGAGCCGATCGTGCAGCGCCAGGGCGCCAACCGCATCGTGGTTGAACTGCCGGGCGTGCAGGACACCGCTGAAGCCAAGCGTATCCTGGGTAAAACCGCCAACCTGGAATTCCGCCTCGCGGCTGAGCCGGGTGCTACCCGTGCGACTTCCGAAGAGTTCGAGTTCCGTGAAGGCAACCGTCCTCCAGCCCTGATCGAGCGTGGCCTGATCATCACCGGTGACCAGGTCACCGATGCCAAGGCCGGTTTCGGCGAGCACGGCACGCCTGAAGTGAACATCCGCCTGGATGGCCACGGCGGCGAGCTGATGAGCCGCGCCACGCGCAGCAACGTCGGTCGCAGCATGGCGGTGATCTTCATCGAGCAGCGCCCGGTTACCACCTACACCAAGCAGATGGTCAACGGCGTCGAGAAAGACGTGCCGGTACAGACCTTCAAGGAAGAGAAGAAGATCATCAGCCTGGCGACCATCCAGTCGCCGCTGGGTGCGCAATTCCGCATCACTGGCCTGAACGGCCAGGGCGAATCTTCGGAACTGGCCCTGCTGCTGCGTGCCGGTGGCCTGGCGGCGCCGATGTACTTCGCTGAAGAACGCACCATCGGCCCGAGCCTGGGTGCCGACAACATTACCAAGGGTGTCGATGCGGCGCTGTGGGGCATGTTGTTCGTGTCGCTGTTCATCATCGCCATCTATCGCTTCTTCGGCGTGATCGCCACCGTGGCCCTGGCGGGTAACATGGTCATGCTGCTGGCGCTGATGTCGCTGCTGGGTGCCACGCTGACCCTACCGGGTATCGCCGGTATCGTCCTCACCATGGGTATGGCGGTGGACGCCAACGTGCTGATCTTCTCGCGGATCCGTGAAGAGATCGCGGCGGGCATGACCGTACAGCGTGCAATCAACGAAGGCTTCGGCCGGGCATTTACCGCGATTCTCGACTCCAACCTGACCACCTTGCTGGTCGGCGGGATTCTCTTTGCCATGGGCACCGGCCCGGTCAAAGGTTTTGCGGTGACCATGTCCCTCGGTATCTTTACCTCGATGTTCACGGCCATCATGGTGACCCGCGCAATGGTCAACCTGATCTTTGGCGGGCGTGACTTCAAGAAGTTGTGGATTTAAGGGGCTGCCATGTTACGTACAATCAACTTCATGGGCGTTCGCAACGTTGCGTTCGGCGTCACCGTGCTCCTTACCGTTCTGGCGTTGTTCAGCTGGTTCCATAAGGGCCTGAACTACGGTCTGGACTTTACCGGCGGTACGCTCATCGAGCTGACCTACGAGAAGCCGGCCGACGTCACCCTGGTGCGTGACGAGCTGGTCAAGGCCGGCTATCACGAGGCGGTGGTGCAGAGCTTCGGCGCCACTACCGACCTGCTGGTGCGCATGCCTGGCGAAGACCCGCAACTGGGCCACCAGGTGGCCGAGGCCTTGCAGAAGGTCGGCGGCGACAACCCGGCCTCGGTCAAGCGCGTCGAGTTCGTCGGCCCGCAAGTGGGTGAAGAACTGCGCGACCAGGGCGGCCTCGGCATGCTGATGGCGCTGGTCGGCATCATGATCTACCTGGCGTTCCGCTTTCAGTGGAAATTCGGGGTCGGCGCCATCGTGTCGCTGATCCACGACGTGATCGTGACCGTGGGTATCCTGGCGTACTTCCAGATCACGTTCGATCTGACCGTATTGGCGGCTGTGCTGGCGATCATTGGTTACTCGCTCAACGACACCATCGTGGTATTCGACCGGGTTCGTGAGAACTTCCGTGTACTGCGCAAGGCCACGTTGATCGAGAACATCAACATCTCCACCACCCAGACCCTGCTGCGGACCATGGCGACGTCGATCTCCACTTTGCTGGCGATCGCGGCGCTGATGATCTTCGGTGGCGACAACCTGTGGGGCTTCTCCCTGGCGCTGTTCATCGGCGTTCTGGCCGGTACCTACTCGTCGATCTATATCGCCAACGTGGTACTGATCTGGCTGAACCTCAACAGCGAAGACCTGATTCCTCCGGCCAGCACTGGCAAGGAGGTCGACGACCGTCCTTGATGGGCGTTTGTTGATCGGCGGTGCAAGAAAGGCACGAGATTGAACTCGTGCCTTTTTTTTGGCTCCAAGGCTGGGTATAGCGCGGATCTTTCGGTCCGCTTGTGATGGTCAGGAGGTTCAACGTGAACAAGTCGTTGCTGGTTGGTGCGGTATTGGGTGCTGTCGGTGTGACTGCCGGGGGCGCTGTTGCCACCTACAGCCTGGTAAAAAGCGGCCCTGAGTATGCGCAAGTACTGGCGGTACAGCCGGTAAAAACCCAGATCAAAACCCCGCGTGAGGTCTGCAAGGACGTCACCGTGACCCGGCAGCGTCCGGTGCAGGATCAGCATCAAATCGCCGGTACCGTCGTAGGCGCCCTGGCAGGCGGCCTGCTCGGCAACCAGATCGGTGGCGGGAACGGCAAGAAGCTGGCAACGGTTGCCGGCGCGGTCGGTGGCGGTTACGCGGGTAACAAGGTTCAGGAAGGTATGCAGAACCGCGATACCTACACCACTACCCAGACTCGCTGTAACACCGTGAACGACATCAGCGACAAGGTTGTTGGCTATGACGTGCGTTACAACCTGGATGGCAAGGAAGGTACTGTGCGTATGGAGCGTGATCCAGGCGGCCAGATTCCAGTGGACAAGGAAGGGCGTCTGATCCTGGGCCAGAACCAGCAGTGATCCCAGGCTTGGAACAGATTCAAAACCTGTGCAGTTCAAAATGTGGGAGGGGGCTTGCCCCCGATAGCGGTGGATCAGTCAGCTGGTTATTTGCTGACCCACTGCAATCGGGGGCAAGCCCCTCCCACATTTGATCTGTATTGCTGCTGATGGCTGGGGCTGGCTCAATCCCAGGCATAAAAAAAGCACCCCTCGGGGTGCTTTTTTGTGCTCGCTCGCTTAACGCTTCAGCGAAGCCGGCAGATGCGGCTGGATCGCCGTCAGCACTGCCTTGAAGCATTTGGTGTTGCCGGCAACCACGTGGCCTTTCTCCAGGAAGTCGTGCCCGCCGGTAAAGTCGCTCACCAGGCCGCCAGCTTCCTGAATCAGCAGGGCGCCCGCAGCCATGTCCCACTCGGACAGGCCCGACTCCCAGAATGCGTCAAAACGACCGGCGGCCACGTAGGCCAGGTCCAGGCTCGCTGCGCCAGCGCGACGGATGCCTGCAGTCTGGCCAACCAGGGCGCGGAACATGCCCAGGTAGTTTTCCAGGTTGTCCATCTGGTCGTCACGGAACGGGAAGCCGGTGCCCAGCAGGGCGCCGTCCAGGCTGGTGCGGCCGCTGACACGCAGGCGACGACCGTTCAGTTGGGCACCACGGCCACGGCTGGCGGTGAATTCTTCCTGGCGGACCGGGTCCAGAACAACAGCGTGTTCCAGGCGGCCACGGTATTTGCACGCGATGCTCACGGCAAAGTGCGGGATGCCGCGCAGGAAGTTGGTGGTGCCATCCAGTGGGTCGATGATCCACAGGTAGTCTTCGCCTTCGCCGCTACCTTTATGCAGGCCGGTTTCTTCACCGAGGATGCCGTGGGTAGGGTAGGCCTTGCGCAGGGCGTCGATGATTTTCTGTTCGGCGGCGCGATCCACCTCGGATACATAATCCTTGGCGTCTTTTTCGTCGACCTTGATGGTATCCAGGCGCTCGATAGAGCGGAAGATCAATTCACTGGCGCTGCGGGCGGCGCGCAGCGCGATATTCAGCATGGGCTGCATGGATAGGTCACCTAAGGTTGTTAAAGAAAGCCGGGCAGTTTAGCAGAAACTTTCTTCAGGTGAAGGGCGACGTTAGCTTTCGTGGCATAACCCTGGGCGCTTCTGTAAGATTTGCTCCCCTTTCCCGTGTCCGAGAGCGCCTCCCTTGCTGCAAAACATCCGTGTCGTTTTGGTCAATACCAGTCATCCCGGCAACATCGGTGGGGTGGCGCGAGCCATGAAAAACATGGGGCTGACGCGGCTGGTGCTGGTCGAGCCACGTGTGTTTCCGCACCATGAGGCCGATGCCCGCGCATCGGGCGCCAATGACATCCTGGAAAACGCCCAGGTTGTCGCCACCCTGGAAGACGCCCTGGTCGGCTGCAATCTGGTGCTCGGCACCAGTGCCCGCGACCGCCGCATTCCCTGGCCGCTGCTGGACCCGCGTGAGTGCGGCACCAAAGTGGTGGAAGAGGCGGCCGGTGGCGCAGAAATCGCCCTGGTATTTGGCCGTGAAGACTCCGGCCTGACCAATGAAGAGCTGCAGCGATGTCATTACCACGTGCACATTCCATCAGACCCTGAGTTCAGTTCGCTGAACCTGGGTGCGGCGGTGCAGGTGCTGACTTACGAAGTGCGCATGGCCTGGCTGGCGGCTGAAGGCCAGCCGAGCAAGATGGAGAAGGACGAAGTGGCGTCGACCAAAAGTGGCGAGCTGGCCACAATGGACGAGCTGGAGCGGTTCTATGAGCACCTGGAGCACACCCTGGTGGCCATCGAGTTCCTCGATCCTGAAAAACCACGGCACTTGATGGCGCGCCTGCGCCGCCTTTATGGACGCAGCTCGGTCAGCCGGGCGGAAATGAATATATTGCGTGGCATCCTCACGGAAACCCAGAAAGCGGCCCGTGGCGAGCTCCTTAAGCGGAAGGATTAAAGATGTTCGAGCGTTTGCGAGAAGATATCCAGAGTGTTTTCCACCGGGACCCGGCGGCGCGCAACGCCTTTGAAGTGCTGACCTGCTACCCGGGCATGCACGCGATCTGGATTCACCGCCTGTCCGGCGCCTTGTGGGGCATGGGGTGGAAATGGCTGGCACGGCTGGTGTCGAACTTCGGGCGCTGGCTGACCGGGATCGAAATTCACCCGGGCGCCAAGGTCGGTCGTCGCTTCTTTATCGACCATGGCATGGGCATCGTGATTGGTGAGACCGCCGAGATTGGCGATGACGTGACGCTCTATCAGGGGGTCACCCTGGGCGGTACCACCTGGAATAAAGGCAAGCGCCACCCGACGCTGGGCGACGGCGTGGTGGTGGGCGCAGGTGCCAAGGTGCTTGGTCCGTTCACTGTGGGCGCCGGCGCCAAAGTCGGCTCCAATGCCGTGGTCACCAAGGCAGTGCCGCCCGGCGCGACGGTGGTGGGTATTCCTGGTCGGATCATCGTCAAGCCGGAAGTCGGCGACGAGCAGGAGGCCAAGCGCAAGGCCATGGCCGAGAAGATCGGCTTCGATGCCTATGGCGTCAGCGAAGACATGCCTGACCCGGTGGCGCGTGCCATTGGCCAATTGCTTGATCACCTGCAAGCGGTGGATGGCAAGCTGGAGGGCATGTGTGGCGCACTGAAGGACTTGGGCAGCCCGTACTGTGCGAAGGATCTTCCTGAGCTGCGCGAAGAGGACTTCGCCGAGATCAAGGACGAAGCCGCTACCAAGGCAAGCTGAGATCTCGGAATCACCAGAGATCCCCTGTGGGAGGGGGCAAGCCCCCTCCCACATTTGACCTTTGTTGTGCCTGGCATCGCTGGTTGTCCGGTGCCGCTGTTCGACCCCGGCCCAGCCTGCTATGATTCGCGCGCCCTTTTTACGGGTAATCCTGACTAAAGTACTAGGTCTTATAGTTGACTTAAATACTCGGGAATCGCATACTTGCTCCCATTCTGAAACACCTTGGTACCTTGTCCATGAGACTGACTACAAAAGGCCGATACGCAGTGACTGCCATGCTTGACCTGGCTTTGCACGCGCAAACTGGGCCGGTGTCCCTGGCCGATATCTCCGAGCGCCAAGGCATTTCCCTGTCCTACCTCGAGCAGCTGTTCGCCAAATTGCGCCGCAGCAACCTGGTTTCCAGCGTGAGAGGGCCAGGTGGCGGCTATCAATTGTCCCGCGATATGCAGGGCATCCAGGTAGCCCAGGTGATCGACGCGGTCAACGAATCCGTCGATGCGACCAAATGCCAGGGCCTGGGTGATTGCCACGCCGGCGACACCTGCCTGACGCACCACTTGTGGTGTGACTTGAGCCTGCAGATCCATGAGTTTTTGAGTGGTATCAGCTTGGCTGATCTTGTGACTCGCCGTGAGGTGCAAGAAGTAGCCCAGCGTCAGGACCAGCGCCGTTGCAACACCAAGGCGCCGCGTCTGGACAAGATCGAAGCGTCCGCCGTCGAGTGACAGCCGCAGAGCTAACGGCACGCCAGCCAGCCTGATTTAGGAGAAAGTCCATGAAATTGCCGATTTACCTTGATTACTCAGCGACCACCCCGGTTGATCCGCGTGTCGCGCAAAAGATGAGTGAATGCCTGCTGGTTGACGGAAACTTCGGCAACCCGGCCTCCCGTTCCCACGTGTTCGGCTGGAAAGCCGAGGAAGCGGTCGAGAACGCTCGTCGTCAGGTCGCCGACCTGGTGGGCGCCGACCCGCGCGAAATCGTCTGGACCTCCGGTGCCACCGAGTCCGACAACCTGGCAATCAAGGGCGCGGCGCATTTCTACGCGACCAAAGGCAAGCACCTGATCACCACCAAGATTGAGCACAAGGCTGTCCTCGACACCATGCGCCAACTGGAACGTGAAGGTTTCGAGGTCACCTACCTCGAGCCGACCACAGACGGTATCGTCACTCCGGCCATGATCGAAGCGGCGCTGCGTGAAGACACCATCCTGGTTTCCGTGATCCACGTGAACAACGAAATCGGCACGATCAACGATATTGAAGCGATCGGCGAACTGACCCGTTCCAAGGGCATCCTGCTGCACGTCGACGCCGCTCAGTCCACCGGCAAGGTCGAGATCGACCTGTCCAAGCTGAAAGTCGACCTGATGTCGTTCTCCGCCCACAAGACCTACGGCCCCAAAGGCATCGGCGCCCTCTACGTAAGCCGCAAGCCGCGCGTACGTATCGAAGCCACCATGCACGGCGGCGGTCACGAGCGCGGCATGCGTTCGGGCACCCTGGCGACCCACCAGATCGTCGGCATGGGCGAAGCCTTCCGCGTAGCCAAGGAAGACATGGCTGCCGAAAACGTGCGCATCAAGGCCCTGAGCGACCGCTTCTACAAGCAGGTCGAGAACCTTGAAGAGCTGTACATCAACGGCAGCATGACCGCTCGTGTACCGCACAATCTGAATTTGAGCTTCAACTACGTCGAAGGCGAGTCGCTGATCATGGCGCTCAAGGACCTGGCGGTTTCGTCCGGTTCGGCCTGCACCTCGGCGTCCCTTGAGCCTTCGTACGTATTGCGTGCCCTGGGCCGCAACGACGAACTGGCACACAGCTCGATTCGCTTTACCTTCGGCCGCTTCACCACTGAAGAGCAAGTCGACTACGCCGCGCAGAAAGTCTGCGAAGCCGTCAACAAGCTGCGCGTTCTGTCGCCGCTGTGGGACATGTACAAAGACGGTGTCGACATTTCCAAGATCGAGTGGGCGGCACACTAAATATAGAAGCCGCCACCCCAGCTCTGTAGCAACGTGGCGGAAAACGCAGGCGTTACTACAGGGTTCCAGAGCGGCCCTGATGAGTGAGGATTCAGTACCATGGCTTACAGCGAAAAGGTCATCGACCACTACGAAAACCCGCGCAACGTCGGCAAGATGAACGCGGAAGACCCTGATGTCGGCACTGGCATGGTCGGCGCTCCGGCGTGCGGCGATGTGATGCGCCTGCAGATCAAGGTCAACGACGCTGGCGTTATCGAAGACGCCAAGTTCAAGACCTACGGCTGCGGTTCGGCCATCGCCTCCAGTTCCCTGGCGACCGAATGGATGAAAGGCAAGACCCTGGATGAGGCTGTCACCATCAGCAACACCCAGCTGGCCGAAGAGCTGGCCCTGCCGCCGGTGAAAATTCACTGCTCCGTACTCGCCGAGGACGCCATCAAGGCGGCCGTTCGCGACTACAAGCAGAAGAAAGGCTTGATCTAAGTATTTGGCGACGAGTAAGGAGTCAACGATGGCTATCAGCATGACAGAAGCGGCTGCGCAGCACATTCGCCGCTCCCTGAATGGGCGCGGTAAAGGTGAGGGGATTCGTCTGGGTGTTCGCACCACGGGCTGTTCCGGCCTTGCCTACGTGCTGGAGTTTGTCGACGAGGTGGTTGCGGAAGACCAGGTGTTCGAAAGTCACGGCGAGAAAGTGATCATCGACCCCAAAAGCCTGACCTACCTGGACGGCACCGAGCTCGATTTCGTCAAGGAAGGGTTGAACGAAGGCTTCAAGTTCAACAACCCCAACGTACGCGGTGAATGTGGCTGCGGCGAAAGCTTCAACA
Source organism: Pseudomonas sp. 37 R 15 (assembly GCF_900004865.1). Classification (NCBI taxonomy): domain Bacteria; kingdom Pseudomonadati; phylum Pseudomonadota; class Gammaproteobacteria; order Pseudomonadales; family Pseudomonadaceae; genus Pseudomonas; species Pseudomonas sp. 37 R 15. The sequence continues at coordinate 134,196 of NZ_CVTV01000046.1, forward strand.
TCTGAGGCTTCTTGTGGGTACTCCTTGTCATTTCGCTTTATTCGAGCTGCAGCCGAGCTTTCGGCTGGATCTTGAGCAGCTTGCCACGCGCTATCGAGAATTGGCGCGTGGCGTGCATCCGGACCGCTTCGCCGATGCTTCCGAGCGTGAGCAACGCCTGGCGCTGGAGCAATCGGCCAGCCTCAACGAAGCCTATCAGACGCTCAAAAGCCCCCCGAAACGCGCACGTTATCTACTGGCGATGAAGGGCGGCGAGTTGCCGATGGAAGTCACCGTGCATGACCCGGACTTCCTGATGCAGCAGATGCAATGGCGCGAAGAACTCGAAGACTTGCAGGACGAAGCCGACGTGGCTGGCGTCGCGGTCTTCAAGCGTCGTCTGAAAGCGGCCCAGGATGAGCTCAACGAAAGCTTCGCAGCCTGTTGGGATGATGCTGCGCAACGCGAACAGGCCGAACGCCTGATGCGGCGCATGCAGTTTCTCGACAAGCTCACCTACGAAGTGCGCCAGCTAGAAGAGCGCCTCGACGATTAACCCAGTGTGCTGCCCGTGATGCACGCCTGATAGACAGATAAGACCTGATTACCATGGCTCTACTGCAAATCGCCGAACCCGGCCAAAGCCCTCAACCGCACCAGCGTCGCCTGGCGGTCGGGATTGACCTGGGCACCACCAATTCCCTGGTTGCTGCCGTCCGCAGCGGCCTGTCCGAGCCGTTGCCCGATGCCGATGGTCAGGTAATCCTGCCGTCCGCCGTGCGCTATCACCCCGACCGTATCGAAGTGGGTGAGTCAGCCAAGCTGGCGGCGTCTAACGACCCATTGAACACCGTGTTGTCGGTCAAGCGCTTGATGGGTCGTGGCTTGTCCGACGTCAAGCAATTGGGCGACCAACTGCCTTACCGCTTTGTCGGCGGTGAGTCCCATATGCCGTTCATCGACACCGTCCAGGGCCCGAAAAGCCCGGTGGAAGTGTCGGCCGATATCCTCAAGGTGCTGCGCCAGCGTGCGGAAACCACCCTGGGCGGCGAACTCGTGGGGGCGGTGATCACGGTTCCGGCGTATTTCGATGATGCGCAGCGCCAAGCCACCAAGGATGCGGCAAAACTCGCCGGCCTGAACGTGCTGCGCCTGCTGAATGAGCCGACTGCCGCTGCCGTGGCTTACGGCCTGGACCAGCATGCCGAAGGCCTGGTCGCCATTTATGACTTGGGTGGCGGCACCTTTGATATTTCGATCCTGCGCCTGACCGGCGGCGTCTTTGAAGTGCTGGCCACCGGGGGCGACAGCGCCCTGGGCGGCGATGACTTCGACCACGCCATCGCAGGCTGGATCATCAGCAGTGCGGGCTTGTCCGCCGACCTGGACCCAGGCGCCCAGCGCAACTTGCTGCAAACCGCCTGTGCGGCCAAGGAAGCGCTGACCGACGCTGCTACCGTTGAAGTTTCCTACGGTAGCTGGTCGGCCCAGCTGACCCGCGAAGCCTTCGATGCGTTGATCGAACCGATGGTTGCCCGCAGCCTCAAGGCCTGCCGCCGTGCGGTGCGTGATTCCGGTATCGAGTTCGAAGAGGTCGGTGCCGTGGTCATGGTCGGTGGTTCCACCCGTGTTCCTCGGGTTCGCGAGGCGGTTGCCGAAGCCTTTGGTCGCCAACCGCTGACTGAAATCGACCCGGATCAAGTGGTGGCCATCGGTGCTGCGATCCAGGCCGATACCCTGGCCGGCAACAAGCGCGATGGTGGCGAGCTGCTGCTGCTCGACGTGATTCCGTTGTCCCTGGGCCTGGAAACCATGGGCGGCCTGATGGAGAAGGTGATTCCGCGCAACACCACCATTCCCGTCGCCCGCGCTCAGGACTTCACCACTTACAAAGACGGCCAGACGGCCATGATGATCCATGTGCTGCAAGGCGAGCGCGAGCTGATCAGCGACTGCCGCTCCCTGGCGCGTTTTGAATTGCGCGGTATCCCGGCCATGGTGGCGGGCGCGGCGAAGATTCGCGTGACCTTCCAGGTCGACGCCGACGGCCTGCTCAGCGTGGCGGCCCGTGAGCTGGGCTCGGGCGTCGAAGCCAGTATCCAGGTCAAGCCGTCCTATGGGCTGACCGACGGTGAAATCGCCAAAATGCTCAAGGACTCGTTCCAATATGCCGGCGATGACAAGGTCGCCCGCGTGCTGCGTGAGCAGCAAGTCGATGCCCAGCGCCTGCTCGAAGCGGTACAGGGCGCCCTGGATGCCGACGGCGAGCGCTTGCTGGACGCCGAGGAACGCATGGTCATCGACCTGCAAATGCAGGAGCTGGCCGAACTGATGAAAGGTAACGATGGCTACGCCATCGAGCAGCAGACCAAGCGCCTGTCACAAGTCACCGATGCCTTTGCCGCCCGCCGTATGGACCAGACGGTAAAAGCCGCCCTGGCGGGTCGCAACCTGAATGAAATTGAGGAATAACTGATGCCGCAGGTCATTTTTCTGCCACACGCCGAGCATTGCCCGGACGGTATGGTCGTGGAGGCTGAGACCGGCAAGTCCATCCTTGAGGTCGCCCACGACAACCACATCGAGATTGAAAGTGCCTGCGGCGGTGTGTGCGCGTGCACCACGTGCCACTGCATCATTCGCGAGGGCTTCAACAGCCTTGAAGAGGCTGATGAGCTGGAAGAGGACTTCCTCGACCGCGCCTGGGGCCTGGAAGCGACTTCGCGTCTAAGCTGTCAGGCAAAGGTCGGCACTGAAGACATCACGGTCGAAATCCCGAAATATTCGCTCAACCATGCGGCCGAAGCGCCGCATTGATTCAAGGAACTGTCATGAGCCTGAAATGGGTTGATGTACAAGAAATCGCTATACAACTTGCTGAAGCTCACCCTGAGGTCAATCCTCTTACGGTGAACTTCGTCAAGCTGCGCAACCTCGTAATGGCACTGCCGGATTTTGACGACATCCCGGATCGCGGTGGCGAAAAGGTCCTGGAGGCGATTCAAGGCCTGTGGATCGAAGAAGCAGACTGAGCCGCCTTATTACGCAGTTAGGCAATACCTGATAACCCGCGTATAATTCGCGGGTTTAATTTTTCGTAAATTACCGTTTCTGGAGTTACACCATGGCTGTTCAACGTACTTTCTCCATCATCAAGCCTGACGCTGTTGCAAAAAACGTCATCGGCGAGATCACCACTCGTTTCGAAAAAGCCGGCCTGAAGGTTGTAGCTTCGAAACTCAAGCAACTGTCCAAGGCTGAAGCTGAAGGCTTCTACGCTGAGCACAGCGCCCGTGGCTTCTTCGGCGACCTGGTTGCCTTCATGATCTCCGGTCCTGTTGTTGTTCAGGTGCTGGAAGGCGAGAACGCTATCGCTCTGAACCGTGAACTGATGGGCGCTACCAACCCTAAAGAGGCGGCTGCCGGCACCATTCGTGCTGACTTCGCCGAGTCCATCGACGCCAACGCTGTTCACGGTTCGGACTCCGAAGCCGCTGCTGCTCGCGAAATCTCGTACTTTTTCGCTGCTACTGAAGTAACCGCTCGCTAAGCATCGGCTTAAAGAGTGAGGGTGAATCCATGACTACATCGACTGTTAAAACCAACCTGCTGGGTCTGACTCAGCCGGAAATGGAGAAATTCTTCGACTCAATCGGGGAGAAGCGTTTCCGTGCCGGTCAGGTAATGAAGTGGATTCACCACTTTGGCGTCGACGATTTCGACGCCATGACGAACGTCAGCAAGGCCCTGCGCGACAAGCTCAAGGCCATTGCCGAAGTTCGTGGTCCCGAAGTGGTCAGCGAGGACATTTCCAGCGACGGCACCCGTAAGTGGGTGGTGCGCGTGGCGTCCGGCAGCTGCGTCGAGACCGTGTACATTCCCCAGGGCAAGCGCGGCACCTTGTGCGTTTCGTCCCAGGCAGGCTGTGCCCTGGACTGCAGTTTCTGCTCCACCGGCAAGCAAGGCTTCAACAGCAACCTCACCGCCGCCGAAGTCATCGGTCAGGTGTGGATTGCCAACAAATCCTTTGGCAGCGTCCCGGCGACCGTCGACCGTGCCATCACCAACGTGGTGATGATGGGCATGGGTGAGCCGCTGCTGAACTTCGACAACGTGATTGCGGCCATGCACCTGATGATGGACGACCTGGGCTACGGCATCTCCAAGCGCCGTGTGACCTTGTCGACCTCCGGCGTGGTACCGATGATCGATGAGCTGGCCAAGCACATCGACGTTTCCCTGGCGTTGTCGCTGCACGCACCCAATGACGCATTGCGTAACCAATTGGTGCCGATCAACAAGAAGTATCCGCTTAAGATGCTGCTCGAATCCTGCCAGCGTTATATGGCGACCTTGGGCGAAAAGCGTGTCTTGACCATTGAGTACACCATGCTCAAGGACGTCAACGACAAGGTCGAGCACGCGGTCGAGATGATCGAGCTGCTCAAGAACACCCCGTGCAAGATCAACCTGATTCCGTTCAACCCGTTTCCCCATTCTGGCTACGAGCGGCCGAGCAACAACGCCATCCGCCGTTTCCAGGATCAACTGCACCAGGCCGGCTACAACGTCACCGTGCGCACCACCCGTGGTGAAGACATCGACGCCGCCTGTGGCCAATTGGTAGGGCAGGTGATGGACCGCACCCGCCGCAGCGAGCGTTACATCGCCGTGCGTGAACTGAACGCCGCCGACGATCTGCCGCAAATTGCTGTGAATCGAATCTGAGAGAGGATCTCTATGCCCTTGCGCCTTGCGCTGCTTTTACTGGTTACCGGTCTCGTGGCCGGTTGTGTTTCATCGGGCCACGATAGCCCTTTGCAAACCGACAAGGGGCGTGAGGCGGCGCGAGTGGCGTATGTGCAACTGGGGCTGGGCTATCTGCAACAAGGCATGAGCGAGCAGGCCAAGGTGCCATTGAAGAAGGCCCTGGAGCTGGATACCGACGATGCGGATGCCAATGCCGCGCTGGCGCTGGTTTTCCAGGCTCAGGCCGAGCCCGAGTTGGCTGATCGCTATTTCACCAGGGCGCTGGCTTCCCGTCCTGGCGACGCGCGGTTGCTGAACAACTACGGCAGTTTCCTGTTCGAGCAGAAACGTTATGAACAGGCAGCCGCTTATTTCCGCCAGGCCAGCACCGACACTCTTTATCCCCAGCGTTCGCGCATCTTCGAGAACCTGGGGGTGACTTCGATCCACCTGGGACAGCGCGAGCTTGCGCGCCAGCAATTGGAAAAAGCCCTGCACCTGAACGCTCGCCAGCCACGCGCTTTGCTTGAAATGGCTGAGTTGTCCTACGAAGACAGGCATTATGTGCCGGCACGTGACTATTACGAGCGTTTCAGCCTGCTCAGCGGGCACAATGCACGTAGTCTATTGCTCGGTGTGCGCCTGGCGACGGTTCATGAAGAACGCGACACGGCCGCACGTTTTGGCCAGCAACTCGAGCGACTCTATCCCGGTACGCCGGAATATCAGCAATACCTGTCGGAGCAATGATGAAAGCCGCGCACCCGGAAGTTGTAGCAGCTAATCGCGTAAACCCAGGCGACACCTTGCGTGAGGCCCGCGAAAGCAATGGTTGGTCGCTGGCGCAAGTGGCCCTCAAGCTCAATTTGACCAGCACCTCCCTGGCCAACCTGGAAGCTGGCGCGTTCGACAAGCTGCCGGGGCACACGTTTGCCCGAGGCTATATCCGCGCTTATGCCAAGTTGCTGGGTATCGACCAGACCGTACTGGTCCAGCAGTTCGACCAGTTCACCGGCACCGACTCCCAGGGCAGCAATGTGCATGGCCTCGGGCGTATTGAAGAGCCAACCCGGGTGTCCCACACGATCCTGCGCATTGTCAGCCTGTTGCTGCTGATTGCCGTGATCGGGGGTGGCTTCGTCTGGTGGCAGGACCAGACTTCCCAACGCAATAAAGACCTGACCAGCAACGCGCTGGAGCACGTCGAAGTCGAGAGCGCCGACGGCACCACCCAGATTCATCCACTGGATGAGCCGGAAGACCAGGCAGTCGTCGAAGGACAAGCTGCGCCGCAAACGCCAGCCATCGCCGAACAGCCTGCTCCAGAAACCGGCAGCGCACCTGCTGCAACTGCCGCCGTCCCCGCTCCGGTTCCAGCAGCACCCGCCGCCCAGGCCCAGGTTCCCGCAGCGCCCGCTCCGGCCCAGGCTCCAGCGCCAGCCACACCGGCTGCGCCTGCGATTTCGCCGCCCACCACCCCCGCGTTGATCGCCGGTGACGGGCGCGTACAGATCACCTTCGTCGCTGACTGCTGGACGCAAGTCAGCGATGGTAATGGCAAAGTGCTGTTTAGCGGTCTGAAGCGTAAGGGAGATACGCTTGATCAGGGCGGCAAGCCTCCTTTGACGCTGCGTCTGGGCTTCGCCCGTGGCGCGCAAGTGGCCTACAACGGCCAGCCTGTGGACGTGGCGCCGTTCACCAGTGGCGAGACCGCTCGCCTCAAGTTGGGACAATAGTCATGCACGGCGAATCTCCAATCAAACGTCGCGTATCGCGCAAGATCTGGGTCGGCTCGGTGCCGGTGGGCGGCGATGCCCCCATCGCGGTGCAGAGCATGACCAACAGCGACACCAACGATGTGGCCGCCACGGTCGCCCAGATCAATCGTCTGGAAGCGGCCGGCGTGGACATCGTGCGGGTGTCCGTACCGGACATGGACGCTGCCGAAGCCTTTGGCCGTATCAAGCAATTGGTCAAGGTGCCGCTGGTTGCCGACATCCACTTCGACTACAAGATTGCGTTGCGCGTAGCCGAACTGGGTGTGGACTGCCTGCGGATCAACCCGGGCAATATCGGCCGTGAAGACCGTGTGCGCGCCGTAGTCGATGCGGCCCGTGATCGCGGTATTCCCATCCGCATCGGGGTCAACGCCGGTTCGCTGGAAAAAGACCTGCAAAAGAAATACGGCGAGCCTACCCCGGCGGCGCTGGTCGAGTCGGCATTGCGTCACGTTGAACACCTGGAGCGCCTGAATTTCCAGGACTTCAAGGTCAGCGTAAAGGCTTCCGACGTGTTCATGGCCGTAGAAGCCTACCGCCTGCTGGCCAAGGAAATCGTGCAGCCGCTGCACCTGGGCATCACTGAAGCGGGCGGTTTACGCTCAGGCACAGTGAAATCTGCGGTGGGTCTCGGTATGCTGCTCGCCGAAGGGATTGGCGATACCATCCGCATCTCCCTGGCGGCAGACCCCGTAGAGGAAGTGAAAGTCGGCTACGACATTCTCAAATCCCTGCGTTTGCGTTCCCGTGGCATCAACTTCATTGCCTGCCCGAGCTGCTCGCGGCAGAACTTCGACGTGGTGAAAACCATGAACGACCTGGAGTTGCGTCTCGAAGACCTGCTGGTGCCGCTGGATGTCGCGGTGATCGGTTGCGTGGTCAATGGACCGGGGGAGGCCAAGGAGGCGCATGTGGGCTTGACCGGCGGTACACCTAACCTGATTTACATCGACGGCAAACCGTCGCAGAAATTGACGAATGACAATCTGGTGGATGAGCTGGAAAAGCTGATCCGCGAGAAAGCGGCCGAAAAGGTCGCCGCTGATGCAGCGCTGATCGCTCGCGGCTGATTGAACGAATTTAAGGATTTGATGTGAGCAAGTCTCTGCAAGCCATTCGTGGCATGAACGACATCCTGCCGGAGCAGACGCCACTGTGGCGCTATTTCGAGGCCACGGTCGCGCGTCTGCTGGATAACTACGGTTACAAGCAGATCCGCATGCCGATCGTCGAGTTCACCGAGCTGTTCAAACGCTCCATCGGTGAAGTGACCGACATCGTCGAAAAAGAGATGTACACCTTTGAAGACCGTAACGGCGACTCCCTGACCCTGCGTCCGGAAGGCACCGCGGCTTGCGTTCGCGCTGTGCTGGAGCATGGCATCACCGGTGGTGGCCAGACCCAGAAACTGTGGTACATCGGCCCGATGTTCCGCCACGAGCGCCCGCAGAAAGGTCGCTATCGCCAGTTCCACCAGATCGGTTGCGAAGTGTTCAACCTGGACGGTCCGGACATCGACGCCGAGCTGATCGTCCTGACCTGGCGCCTGTGGGGCCAGTTGGGCATCCGCGATGCGGTCAAGCTTGAACTCAACAGCCTGGGCACCAGCGAGTCCCGCGGACGCTATCGCGAAGCCCTGGTCGAGTACCTGTCTGCCCACCTGGACAAGCTGGACGAAGACAGCCAGCGCCGCCTGAAGACCAACCCGTTGCGCGTACTTGATACCAAGAACGCCGATACCCAGGCCGTACTGGTCGGCGCGCCGAAAATGGCCGATTACCTGGACGAAGAATCGCGCACGCACTTCGAGGGCCTCAAGGCTCGCCTGGATGCGGCGGGTATTCCCTACGTGATCAACCCCAAGCTGGTGCGCGGCCTCGATTACTACAGCAAGACCGTGTTCGAATGGGTCACCGACAAACTCGGCGCTCAGGGCACGGTGTGTGCCGGTGGTCGTTACGACGGCCTGGTCGAGCAAATGGGTGGCAAGCCGACCACGGGCGTAGGTTTCGCCATGGGCATCGAGCGGCTGATCCTGCTGCTCGAGACCCTTGAGCAAGTGCCGCAAGAGATTTCCCGCCAGGTGGACGTGTATCTTTGCGCTTTTGGCGAGGCCGCCGAACTGGCTGCCTTGGCCCTGAGCGAAAAGGTGCGTGACCAACTGCCGAACCTGCGTCTGCAAATCAATGCCGGCGCGGGCAGCTTCAAGAGCCAGTTCAAGAAGGCTGACAAGAGCGGCGCGTTGTATGCGCTGATCCTCGGCGATGACGAGTTGGCCCAGCAAGTGATAGGTTTCAAACCCCTGCGTGGCCAGGGCGAACAACAGAACATTGCCTTTGATGCGCTCGCTGCGCACCTGGCCACCTGCGTCGTGCAGGGTTGAAGCTGTCGAACAGCCGAATTTAGCGATTAAGGAGTATTGGGGTGTCGAGTACTGATGATGAGCAACTGGCCGAGTTCAAGGACTGGTGGCAGCGTAACGGCAAGCCCCTGGTTACTGGCGGTCTGCTGGCTTTAGTGGTGGTGTTCGGCTGGCAAGCCTGGACCAAATATCAGGCCAACCAGTCCCAGGGCGCCTCGATTGTTTATCAGCAATTGCTGGAAACTACCCTGACGCCGGACGGCAAGCCGGACCCTGCCCGGGTGGCAGACCTGGCCGGCAAGCTGAAGAACGAATTTGGCGGCACGACCTACGCCCAGTACGGTAGCCTGTTCGTCGCGAAAGTCGCGGTCGACACCGGCAAGCTGGATGATGCAGCCACTGAGCTCAAGGCCATTGCCGACAAACCGACCAACCCGACCCTGGGTGAAATCGCACGTCAACGCCTGGCACAGGTATTGGCGGCACAGAACAAGGCTGACGAGGCACTCAAACTGCTCGACGGCGATGCTGACAAGGCATTTGTAGCCACTCGCGAAGAGCTCAAGGGCGACCTGTTGGTCCAATTGGGTCGTACCGACGAAGCCAATGCTGCGTACCAAAAAGCCAAGGCGGCGCTGTCTGATGAAGCGGCGGTCGGTGGCTTACAAATCAAGCTGGACGACTTGGCCAAAGGGGATGCGTGACGTGATCCGTTGGAAACATGCAGCATTGCTGGCTCTGGCCGTTCTGGCCGCGGGTTGCAGCAGCAACAGTAAAAAAGAACTGCCACCTGCGGAGCTGACCAGCTTCAAAGAGGAAGTGGTCCTGCAAAAGCAGTGGAGCCGCTCCATCGGTGACGGTCAGGGCGAAACCTACAACATGCTGGTACCGGCAATCGACGGTGACAACATTGTGGCCGCAGACGTAACCGGCATCGTGACCTCCATGGATCGAATGACCGGCGACGTGAAGTGGAAGAAAGACCTTGAACTGCCTGTCTCCGGCGCCGTTGGCGTGGGTTACGGCATGGTCATGCTCGGCACGCTCAAAGGCGAAGTCGTGGCGCTGGACTCCAGCACCGGTGAAGAGAAATGGCGCGCTCGCGTGACCAGTGAAGTGCTCGCACCGCCTGCCACCAACGGCGATATCGTCGTGGTGCAAACCCAGGATGACCGTGTGATCGGTCTGGACGCCAGCACCGGCGAACAGCGCTGGTTGTACGACAGCACCCCGGCGGTGTTGACCCTGCGTGGTACCAGTGGTCCGATTGTGACCAACAATCTGGCCGTTGCCGGGCTGTCCACCGGTAAAGTGGTCGCCCTGAATACCCAGAACGGCGTGCCGGTCTGGGAAACCCGTGTGGCTATTCCGCAAGGTCGTTCCGAGTTGGATCGGGTCGTGGATATCGACGGCGGCCTGTTGCTGTCCGGCGAGACCCTCTATGTCGCCACTTATCAGGGCCGTGTCGCGGCACTGGACCTGCAGAGCGGCCGGGTCAACTGGCAGCGTGATGCGTCCAGCTACGCCGGTGTCGCCCAAGGGTTTGGCAGCGTCTACGTGAGCCTGGCGTCCGGCACCGTTGAAAGTGTCGACGAGCGTTCCACCACTGCGCTGTGGAGTAACGACTCCCTGGCTCGCCGCCAACTGTCGGCGCCGGAAGTCTTCTCCAGCTACGTAGCGGTAGGTGACTTCGAAGGCTACCTGCACCTGCTGAGCCAGGTGGACGGTCGCTTTGTAGGTCGCGAGCGGATCGACAGCGACGGCCTGCGTGCGCGTCCGCTGGTGGTGGGTAACATGCTTTATGTGTATGGCAACAGCGGCAAGCTGGAAGCCCTGACCATCAAGTAAAGGTTTGACTATGCTTGGGGTAATCCCCCAGGCGGCCTTGTTTCAATGCTCTCTGTAGGAGCGAGCTTGCTCGCGAGGAACGTCAACGATAACGCGGGCTTGCTGAGTTAACGCGTCGTCCTTGGGTTTTTCGCGAGCAAGCTCGCTCCTGCAGTGGTGGTGTCAGAGCAGGGCATGTGGCATTCAAATGCCGCCCCGAGCACCAGCCGCTGCCCTGCAGCGGCTTTTGTATTTTCTGAAATAACGAAGTGGAGAGCCGCATGGTTCCCGTAATCGCCCTGGTGGGTCGACCTAACGTCGGCAAGTCCACCTTGTTCAACCGCCTGACCAGGACTCGCGACGCCATCGTCGGCGACTTGTCCGGTCTGACCCGTGATCGCCAATACGGTGAGGCAAAGTGGCAAGGGCGCTCCTACATTATTGTCGACACCGGTGGTATCTCCGGTGACGAACATGGCATGGACGAAAAAATGGCCGAGCAGTCGCTGCTGGCCATTGAAGAAGCCGATGTCGTGTTGTTCCTGGTGGACGCCCGCGCGGGCTACACCGCTGCCGACCAGATGATTGGCGAGCACCTGCGCAAGCGCAACAAGCGTTCCTATCTGGTCGCGAACAAGATCGATAACATCGATCCTGAGGCGGCCCGTGCCGAATTCAGCCCGATGGGCCTGGGCGACGCGATCCCGGTTGCCGGCGCCCACGGTCGCGGCATCACGCAGATGCTCGAAATTGCCCTCAGCACCTTTCCCAAGGATGACGATGAGGAAGAAGAGGGTGAGGAGGAAATCGTCGCCGAAGGCGAGGAAGCCAAGCGCATTCCTGGCCCGAGCGAAAAAGACGGTATCAAGATCGCCATCATCGGCCGCCCTAACGTCGGCAAGTCGACCCTGGTCAACCGCATGCTCGGTGAAGACCGGGTAATCGTCTATGACGAACCCGGCACCACCCGCGACAGCATCTACATCCCGTTCGAACGTAACGAGGAAAAGTACACGCTGATCGACACTGCCGGTGTGCGCAAGCGCGGCAAGATCCACGAAGAAGTTGAAAAATTCTCCGTGGTCAAAACCCTGCAAGCGATCAAAGACGCCAACGTGGTGATCTTTGTGATGGACGCGCGCGAAGGCGTGGTGGACCACGACCTGAACCTGCTGGGCTTTGCCCTGGAAGCCGGTCGCGCCCTGGTGATCGCGATCAACAAGTGGGACGGCATGACGCCGAGCGAGCGCGATTTCGTCAAGATCGAGTTGCAGCGTCGCCTGTTCTTCGTTGAGTTTGCCGATATTCACTTCATCTCGGCGCTGCACGGCACCGGCGTGGGCAACCTTTACGCCTCCGTACAGAACTCGTTCAAGTCTGCGGTCACGCGCTGGCCGACCAATCGCCTCACCCAGATCCTGGAAGACGCGGTGGGCGAGCACGCGCCGCCGATGGTCAACAACCGCCGCATCAAACTGCGTTACGCCCACCTGGGTGGTGCCAACCCGCCGATTATCGTGATCCACGGTAACCAGATCGAGAAGGTGCCCAAGTCCTATGTGCGTTACCTGGAAAACACCTACCGCCGTGTCTTGAAGCTGGTCGGTACGCCGATCCGTATCGAGTTCAAGGGTGGCGAGAACCCATACGAAGGCAACAAGAACACACTGACCGACCGTCAGGTGAACAAGAAGCGTCGTTTGATGACTCACCACAAGAAGGCCGACAAGAAGCGCCGCGACAAGAAATAACGGCCGCTTCGAGTTGTAAGCTACAAGCTGCAAGAGAGGGCGCCGTTGGCGCCCTTTTTTGTGCGCGGCGGTTTGCCCCTTGACCCGCTTGCAGCTTGCAGCTTAAAACTTGCAGCTCACCCGAAGGGGGCTCCCATGATCACCAGCAAGCTGCCGAATGTCGGCACGACCATTTTCACCAGCATGTCGCAGTTGGCGGCCGAAACCGGCGCAATCAACCTGTCCCAGGGTTTTCCCGACTTCAACGGCCCTCAAGACCTGCTCGACGCCGTGGGCCGGCACGTCGCCAACGGCCATAACCAATACGCACCGATGAGCGGCTTGCCCGCGCTGCGCCAGCAGGTGGCGGAAAAGATCGCCCGCAGTTACGGTGTCAGCGTCGATGCGGATCTTGAAGTGACCATCACGCCCGGCGCTACCCAAGGCCTTTTCTGCGCTATCCAGGCGGTTATCCGCACCGGTGACGAAGTGATCATCTTCGACCCTTGCTACGACAGCTACGCACCCTCGGTGGAGCTGGCCGGCGGGCGATGCGTGCATCTGCAGTTGGGCTTGCAGGATTTCAGCCTGGATTTGGAGCGCATCAAGGCCGCGCTGTCGCCGCGCACGCGCATGATTGTGCTCAATACACCGCACAACCCCAGTGGCGCGCTGGTCAGCCGTGAGGAACTGGACCAGTTGGCCGAGCTGATTCGCGGCCGCGATATCTATCTGCTCAGCGATGAAGTGTACGAACACCTGGTGTTCGATGACGTGCCCCACGTCAGCGTGCTGGCCCACGAGGAGCTGTACGCGCGTGCGTTCGTGGTCAGCTCGTTCGGCAAGACGTATCACGTCACGGGCTGGAAGACCGGCTATGTGGTTGCACCGCCGGCCCTCACTGCCGAGCTGCGCAAAGTGCATCAATACGTCAGCTTCTGTGGCGTGACACCGTTGCAGTACGCGCTGGCCGATTTCATGGCTGAGCACCCGGAGCACGTTGATGCGCTGCCGGCGTTCTATCAAGCCAAGCGCGACCTGTTCTGCCAGTTGCTGGCGCCGTCGCGGTTCAGCTTCAGCCCATCGGCGGGGACTTACTTTCAACTGGTGGATTATTCCCGGATCCGCCCGGACCTGGATGATGTCGCCATGTCCGAATGGATGACGCGCGAACACGGCGTGGCGTCGATTCCGATCTCGGTGTTTTACCGCAACCCACCCCAAGGCCAGCGCCTGGTGCGCCTGTGCTTTGCCAAACGCGAGGAGACGCTGCAACGAGCAGCGGAAAAACTATGCGTGATTTGAGTGCCTTGCCGAACCTGAACGTTGCCCTGATCCAGACCACCCTGGCGTGGCACGACCGCCAGGCCAACCTTGAGCATTTCGAGCTGCTGCTGGAGCAGGCCAACGGCGCTGACCTGATCGTATTGCCGGAGATGTTCACCACCGGCTTCTCCATGGAATCGGCCGCTCTGGCCGAACAGGAAAACGGCCCGACTCTGCGTTGGCTTCAAGCCCAGGCGGCGAAATACAACGCGGTGATCACCGGCAGTGTGATCATCCAGGCGGCGGACGGCAGCCACCGTAACCGCCTGCTCTGGGCGCGCCCCGACGGTGAGGTGCTGCATTACGATAAACGCCACCTGTTCCGCATGGCCGGTGAACACGACCACTACACACCCGGCGAGCGTCAGGTGCAGTTCGAGTTGAAGGGCTGGCGTATCCGCCCGCTGATTTGCTACGACCTGCGCTTCCCGGTGTGGAGTCGCGATGCCCAGGACACCGACTTGCTGCTGTACACCGCCAACTGGCCGGGGGCGCGGCGCCAGCACTGGAACCGTTTGTTGCCGGCGCGGGCCATCGAGAATTTGTGTTATGTGGCAGCGGTTAATCGAGTCGGCACGGACGGCAAGGGCTTTGCCTACACCGGCGATAGCCAGGTGTTGGATTTCCAGGGTGAGACATTGCTGAGCGCGGGGGAGGCTGATGGGGTATTCCAGGTGATTCTGAATGCAGCGGAGTTGGCGGCGTATCGCACCAAGTTTCCGGCGAATCTGGATGCCGATAGCTTTCAGTTTGTCTGACAGGCCGCCATCGGGGGCAAGCTCCCTCCCACATTTGAAGGTATTCACAAGTCAAAAAGTGGGAGGGGGCTTGCCCCCGATGAGGCCATCACCACCACCATAGCCCAAAGTAAAAAGGCCCCTGGATTCTCACCCAGGGGCCTTTTGCTTGTGCCGATAACGCTTACGCCGCCTTCGCTTCCTGCTGGCTCAACGAGCGGTTCAGCGCACTGAACAGCGCCTTGAAGCTTGCGGTGGTGATGTTTTCATCAATCCCCACGCCATGCACCGGACGCTCGCCATTCACGCGCAGTTCGATGTAGGCCGCCGCCTTGGCGTTTGTGCCTGCGCCAATCGCATGTTCGTTGTAATCCATGATTTCCACGCCGATCGGCAAGCCGGCCACCAGCGCTTCCAGCGCGCCATTGCCTTTGCCTTTCCAGTGCAGGTTGGTTTCGCCCTGGCCCTTGCCGGAGACTTCCACTTCCACATGGCTGTTGCCGTTCTCTTCCTGCAGGCGATGGCTGACCAGCGCGTACGGGGTGTTGGCCTGCAGGTATTCACGTTGCAGCAAGGCGTAGATCTGCGGCGCGGTCATCTCAAGGCCGACGCGGTCGGTCTCGGCCTGTACCACCTGGCTGAATTCGATCTGCATGCGGCGCGGCAAGCTGATGTCGTATTCCTGTTCCAGCAGGTAGGCAATGCCGCCCTTGCCCGACTGGCTGTTCACACGGATCACCGCCTCGTAGCTGCGGCCGATGTCGGCCGGGTCGATCGGCAAGTACGGCACTTCCCACAGCGCATCGTCTTTCTGCTGGGAGAAGCCTTTGCGGATCGCGTCCTGGTGGGAGCCGGAGAACGCGGTGTGCACCAGGTCGCCGACATACGGATGACGTGGGTGCACCTGGATCTGGTTGCACTCCTCGACGACTTTGCGCACGCCGTCGATGTCGGAGAAATCCAGCTGCGGGTCGAGGCCCTGGGTGTACATGTTCAGTGCCACGGTGACCAGGTCGACGTTACCGGTGCGTTCGCCGTTGCCGAACAGGCAGCCTTCGACACGGTCGGCGCCGGCCATCAGGCCCAGCTCGGTGGCGGCCACGCCAGTGCCACGGTCGTTGTGGGTGTGCAGGCTGATGATCACGCTGTCACGACGGTTGATATGGCGACCGAACCATTCGATCTGGTCGGCGTAGATATTCGGCGTGGCGCATTCCACGGTGGCCGGCAGGTTGAGGATCATCTTGTGCTCGGGCGTCGGGTTCCACACCTCGATCACCGCGTCACAGACTTCCTTGGCGAACTCCAGCTCCGTGGCGCTGAAGGTCTCGGGGGAATATTCGAAGGTCCACTGGGTTTCCGGCTGCTGCGCGGCGTATTTGACGAACAGCCTGGCGGCGTTGACCGCGATGGCCTTGATGCCGTCCTTGTCCTGGTTGAAGACAATGCGGCGAAACGACGGCGACGTAGCATTGTACAAATGCACGATGGCCTTTTTGGCGCCGCGCAGGGATTCGAACGTGCGCGCGATCAAGTCTTCACGGCCCTGGGTCAGCACCTGGATGGTGGTGTCCTCGGGGATGTGGTTGTCTTCGATCAGGGTGCGCACGAAATCAAAATCGGTTTGCGATGCGGCCGGGAAGGAGGCTTCGATTTCTTTCACGCCGACCGCGACCAGGGTCTTCCAGAAACGCAGCTTTTTCGCGGCGTCCATCGGCTCGATCAGCGACTGGTTGCCATCACGCAGGTCGGAGCTGCACCAGATTGGCGCGGCGGTGATGGTTTTCGACGGCCAGGTGCGGTCCGGGATATCGATGGTCGGGAACGCGCGGTACTTCGAAGACGGGTCTTTGAGCATGCTCATCGCAAAATCCTTTGTTGTAGGGCCGAGAAGAGGCGGCCTGCCGATTCACTATTATTGGGGGGCGACGCTTGGGGCGAGACAGATCGATTCAGCCTGGCAGTCGTGCGCTGACGAGGCACAGGCTGCGGTGCTGGCGGAGCTGAATGAGGGTGTGAGAGGTTTTCATAAGCCCAACCCTAATCGTGGGCAAGGCAGATGGCAAGTGATCTTGAAAAATCGATAGGATTTCTCCATTTTGTTATATTTTGAGAAATTTATTGTCAGCTTTATAAATTTTCTTTGGTTTTATTGCCGAGCCTTCTTGAGGTGCACAATTTAAAGAACGAGCGTCGAGGGCGCGCGCTCAGCAGCGTGGTGCAATGGTGAAGGACTCACCATTGCCTGCCGTACTTGCAGCGATGCTCCTTCAGGTGATTTTCTGAAAGGCTTGATAGTCTCCGGCCGTGTGGCTGCCCGTCACGACGCGTCCGGGGTCTTTCGGGATTGATGGACCGCTGATGGCAATGCTCTTGTTATAGGTCGTGGCCGGGTACACGCCTATCCCTACGCCACCGCTGAGTTCGGCCAGTCCTGGAACGTTTCGGGACGTATTCATGTGAGCCCTGCCTACCAGGGCCAGCACTTTTTCGCCGGGTTTGCGTCTCTGCATGATGCGCGTTGCGTAATAGTTGAATTCCTGCAAACGAGTCACGCCCTTGTCATTGTCGCCGATGTCGCGATAGAAGCCCGGCATGTCCTCCCGTCGAGTCAGGAAGCGATGGTCCAAGGCTCTTATCGCTATACCGTTTTCCTGGGCGAGACTGGTTAATTCCAAGAGTGTCGGCGACGCCCCGGGCGGGCGGCCACTGCCCATTCCAGCAGGCACGACTTGGCCCGCGGCGTTGGTTTGGACATTTTCCAGATAGATGGCTTTCACGCCGGCGTCTTTGAGGGTTTGCATGTTCTCTTTAAGCAGTTGAAAGCTGGCGATTTCGTTATGGCTCTCGCCCAGCACCACAACGTCACTGATCTGATAGGCATCCTTAAGGAGTCCAGCGGGCGATGTGTTGGGTGCCAGGTCAAGGCGAGGCGGGCGTGGCGGCATTTGTCCCCCTGCGGTCATAGCGTGGTAGAACCGTTGTGCATCTCGCCTGAACCAATGCCTGGCCACTGGCAGCGACTTGGGGGTGAAGTCGGCTTCCAACAGTTGACCGTTGTTGCGGCTGAGGTATTCGGTCTCGGGCAAGGCTTTTTTGACTGGCGTCTCTGCTCCCTGAGTCGGTGCTCCTCCCCGTAACGCATTCAGTCGCCATTCGCCGTTTCCAGCCGATTGCAGGGACGCCACGATTCGGCTCCCCCTGGGCGCTGTCAACGGGGCGTTGGGATCAACAATATTGACTTGTCCGCTGCGGGCGTGAAATACCGAGTCGATCTGGTAAACCCCATTCGTGCCGGTGCTGTCGGTAAAGCGTACGTACCAGTTGTCGTCAACGTTATAAGTACCATCAGGTCTCAAGGGGCGGCCACTGATGATCTCGCTGGGCACGGTAAACGCGCTTAAATCACGGCTTGGCAAGGCGACGGTGGTGGGGGTGTGCGAACCGATGCTGGCAATGCCACTGCTGGTGCCGGCGAGCGCGGGCGCCGCTGGTATGACTGGAGCAGTTAACGCCCTCGAGCCCGCCTGTGGGGTCAGTGTGCCCGCTGTCGTTGACGCTCTGAATACCGGACGCATCGGCGCCGCGCGAACATTGTAGATACGCGATCCCGCCAGAGTGAAGTCGCTGTAGATCGCGCGTGCCAGGCCGGGCTTTTTGATCAGGTGCGGCAAGATTCGGCTATTGGCGCGTAACGCGGTGACGCCGGCCTTGCCCAGACGAATCCCGGTGGATATCCCTTTGCCGGCCACCGGTATCAAGTCCGCGAAAATCAAGGCCACTTCAATGCCGAACTCGATTTTGTTGAGTTTTGATTGCTCTGCGACCTCGGCGCTGCTCACGGACTGGTGATCAGCTCGGTCGATCATCATCTGTACATGTTGTTGGTACAGATGATCCTGAGCATTGGCGTTGATGGGCTCAAGGCTCAAAGCGCCGCCCAATAGCTTGACCGATGAGATGACCAGCTTGGGGTCTATCATCTTCATTGGGTTGTAGGCGCGCTTTTTAAGCGCGTCCTTGAACTCCTCAATTTGATCCTTGCTGACCGGTGATTTTCTTTGCGCAATATAGGATGCCCATTCGCCCTTGGCCAACAGGGTGTCCAGGCTCTTGTGGTCAGCCACCTCACGAAAGGTGATGCCGTCAGGCGCTTTGGGGGTGTAGAGCACCAGTGACGCGTCGCTCTGGTTGCCGATCACCATCACGCCCTGCACCGCCAGCCCACGGTGGATAAGGCTGTTGGCAACAATGGTTTTCCCATCCACCTGGGGGCGCGTTGCAGGATCGGGGTGCTCCACCACCGCATCCACCCATTGCGCCGCACGCTTGGTGCTGGTGTCTTCGATTGCCGGTTCCGCGTAGGCCTCGGGATTAAGCTCTGCGAGAAACGCCTCTTTAGTCTGGGTGGCTTTCAGGCTGTCTTTCCAAGCCGTACGCAATTGCGCAGCGCTGCCCGACTCGGCATCAGTGGTCATCTCGCGTTTCAGCAGTTTGACGTATTCACCCCCGACATCAGTGACGCTGACCAGTTTTTTGAGGTCGTCGGTGCCCAGGGTTACCGGATTGCCCGCCAGATCGAGGACGGGGTTGCCTGTGGTGTCAACGAGCGGCAGGGTCATTTTTACATCGGTGAACGTGCCTCTCTCCACGGCTGGAAAGCCGCTGGGGTTCTTCAACGCCAGGTCTGTCAGGCTTACGCTTTGCTGGTTCGCGTAGAGAGGCTGGCCGGTTCCCCTGCCGCCCTGGACACCGGTCCGGGTGCGCACCTGAACCATGAGCTTATCGGCATCGATGTGTGCATTCGGGTATTGCTGCTTGATGGCGGCATTCATCCGCTCACGGGAGAAGCGCGGCAGTGAAGGGATTTTCTCCAGCAGCGGAGTCAGCTTGTCCAAGCTTTTTTCTTGCTCCTCTTCCAGGCGCGTGAAAAACGCTTCTTGCAGCGGATTCAGATTTTTTAACCACTCGGGTTGGTATTTGTCTGCCAGTTTGGCATCGCGAGCCTGCATGGCGTTGGTGCCATCAAGCAGATAAGACGCGTCGGCCGTATCGTCAATGCTCTGGAGTGAGGCGCTGTCGGTGAGTGGATTGATGCCGTCAGCGGGTGCCAGGGCTTTGCTCAGGTGGGTGTCGATCTCTGCCTGCTGACGTTTGAGCATCCAGGGTATGGCGTCTGCCAGTACATCCCCTGATGACGGCTCGACACTGCGCATCAGGTCTTCCCCGGTAAACGAACCAGGCCGGTTTTGCAGTGAGGGTGGCAGGGTCTGCAGTAACAGCTGCGCATCGGTTGCGCCTTGATCCAGGCGGTTGGCCAAGGCCTGGCGTGCCTGGGCCGGCGTGGCAAACTCTTCGAAACCTTCGCCGGGTGTGTAAAGCACCACCGGGCCATTAGCCTCGTTGAGCGTAAAGGTGCGCCCATTCGGCCAAGTCGGCGGGCTGCCATGGGAGCCGTCATTGTGGGTGATGAGAAATGCGCCGGCCAGCATCGCGCCGCGTTCTGTCTTGTTATCGACAGTCACGGGATATACGCCCAGGCGAGCGCCATGGGCGAATTTCTTTTCCCGGGCAGCCAAGGTGGGATAGCGCAGCGCGTTGTCGATCAGCTCCTTGCTTTGCGCACTCAGGGTGCCGTCGGCCACACGCAGCGCGGCCAGGATCGACAATTGTTTTTTATGCAGGATCAACAGATGGTCTTTTGGCGACAGCTGCAGTTTCGGCTCCCCCTCCGCTTGCCCGGGCGTACTCCAGAATTCTTCAAGTGCCTGGGGATATTGCGTGGCAATGCTTCGGGCAATCGATTGCAATGAGCTTGACGTAAGGGCGGGTGTTCCAGGTTCGTCAGCGGTTTGTCGCGTAGCAAATTCGGTGCGTATGTTGCGCTCAGGGCGCATCAGCGCGTTCGGATTGGCCAGGATTTTTTTCACCATTCTGGCCAACGCGGTCATCAGGGGTTCGGAAGATTCCGGCGACTGAGCGTCACCGCCGACGCGGTAGCGGTCGAAATACAGAAGGTGGGCATCGACAGGCCTGACGTCCGGAAACGCTTTTTCAAGCTGTGTCTGTACAAATGTTTCAAACTTCGGCTGCCTGCTGTGTAACCGTTGCATGTCTTCAGTCAGAAGACCGTGCTCAAGGCTCAGCGCTAATTGCTTGGTGGGCTTGAAATGCTTCACCAACTGCGCGTACCGCATTTTGGCGGGGTTCATGGCATACGAGTTGGGCGCGGCCGGGCTGTCTGGGGCATAGCTTGAGGCGGGCGCAGGTTCTTGTGCGGTGAAGGCGGGCGTTGGTAAAGCGGGGGGTGATACAAGGGGCGCAAGGGTGGCGGAAGAAGTCGAGGAGAGTGGCTGATGCCGCTCTGATAGCGGTGGGGTAAGGGAGAACATAGAGTGAGTCTCACTGGATTTGGATGTCCATGTGTCAGTTCATGCTCATTACGCTCCGTGTAATTCGTTGATTGGGTGAATATCGGGCATCAGACAGTTCCTGCCGAAAGTGTAAGGCGATGGCAGCGCATCGCATTGAATGTCACGCAGTGGAGGCGCCGGACAAGAGGGGCAGCTCTCGCCGGCGCCCAACGACTGACACGCCGGTCAGGGCTGAAACGCACCAATGAAAATGGCCGGATCAACCCGCGCGTCGTTCAGGCTGACGTTCCAGTGCATATGCGGGCCGGTTGCCCGACCCGTCGAGCCGACCTTGCCCACGACCGCGCCACGCCCCAACTGGTCGCCGACTTTCACGTCAATCTTCGACATATGGCAGAACATGCTGATAAAGCCCTGGCCATGGTCGACGAACACGGTGTTGCCGTTGAAGAAGTAGTTGCCGGTCAGGATCACCTTGCCAGCCGCCGGCGTCTTGATCGGCGTACCCGCGCCCACGGCAAAGTCCAGTCCCGAATGAGGATTGCGCTCCTCACCATTGAAGAACCGTCTTACCCCAAACTTGCTCGACAGCGGCCCGTTGACCGGTTTGTCCAGCAGCAGGTTGCTCGGTGTGTTCGGGCTGAAACTGCGGTAGGCCTTGAGCTGCACGGCCAGTTCGCCCTCGATGCGCTTGAGTTGCGCCGGTTGCGGGTTGACCTGGCTTTTGTTCTTCAAGGTGATGCGCTGCTCGGGGTATTTCTTGAAGCCCACCACGAACGGCAGTTGTCGCGCGCCACTGGTGATGCGTTCGGTGCCGGGCTTGACCGTCAGCGGGATGCCCACAATCGCCAGCCAGGTGTTTTGTTCCTTCACCACCAGCACCGGCCTGTTGAGGTAGGTGGCCTTGGGCGCGGTCGCCGCCGTGCCCAGGTCCACGACAGCGACGCCACCGGGCACCGGCTTGTTCAGCAAGCGGGTGATGTAGCTGTCGGCATGGGCATTGAAGGTCAGGCAAACGAGCATCAACAAGCTGAGAAAGCGTGGCATCGGTCAATCCAGTAGCGAAAGGGTTACGGGTGTCAGGTGGTTGTCTTCCACCCGTACTTGCAATTGGCCCTCACCGAGGCGTGCGGTCAGGCGCTGGCCGGTGTGGGTTTGCGCGGCGTTGCGAATCGCCTGGCCACGCTCGTCGAGCAGGATGCTGTAGCCACGGCCCAGGGTGGCCAGTGGGCTGACCACGTGCAGCGTCTGCACCTGGCTTTGCAGCTGCAGGCGCCGCGCCTTGAGACCTTCGCGCATGGCGCGGGGCAGGCGTTCGGCGAGGCTGTCCAGGCGCTGGCGCAGCAGGGCCAGTTGACGGCCCGGATGTTGGCCGGCGAGGCGGGTTTCCAGGCGAATCAGGCGTTCGCGACGGGTAGTGAGGCTGCGCTCGAAAGCGCGGCGCAGGCGCATGTCCAGGTCATCCAGGCGCTGGGCCTGCTGGCGCAGACGTTCGCCTGGGTGTCGCAGGCGTCGGGCCATGCCCTCCAGGCGCAAGCGATCATGGCGCAGGCGGTTGTGCATCAACAGCACCAGGCGGCGCTGCAGGTTTTCGACCTGGCGCACCAGGTGACTGGCGTCCGGTGCCAGCAGTTCAGCGGCAGCGGACGGGGTAGGGGCGCGCACGTCCGCCACGAAGTCGCTGATCGATACATCGGTTTCATGGCCGACCGCGCTGACGATGGGCGTGACACAGGCATCCACCGCGCGAGCCACGGCTTCTTCGTTGAAGCACCAGAGGTCCTCCAGCGAGCCGCCGCCACGGGCCAGGATCAGCGCGTCGAAACCGCGGGCGTCGGCCAGTTTCAATGCACGCACAATCTGCGCGATGGCCTCGCGGCCTTGTACGGCGGTCGGGATCAACGTCAGTTCAATGTTCGGCGCGCGGCGGCGGAATACGCTGATGATGTCGCGAATCACCGCGCCGGTCGGCGAACTGATAATACCGATGCGTCGAGGGTGCGCCGGCAATGGCACCTTGCGCTCGGCACTGAACAGGCCTTCGGCGCTGAGCTTTTCCTTCAAGGCATCGAAGGCCAGGCGCAACGCGCCATCACCGGCCGGCTCCACGGTGTCGAGGATCAATTGATAGTCGCCACGGCCCTCGAACAGCGAGACCTTGCCGCGCACTTTCACCGCAAGGCCATCCTTCAACGCCTGGCGCACCCGCGCAGCGTTGTTGCGAAACAGCGCGCAACGCACCTGGGCGCCGCTGTCCTTGAGGGTGAAATACACGTGGCCGGAAGCCGGGCGGGCGAGGTTGGAGATCTCGCCTTCCACCCAGATATTGGTGAACACGTCTTCCAGCAGCACCCGCGCGCGGCCGTTGAGCTGGCTGACAGTCAGGACTTCGCGGTCCAGGCCCAATCGGGCAAAAGGATCTTTAATCATGGGCGGCAGTTTATAGGCATTCGTGCCAGGTTTGACAGAACTGCTCCACCTGCGTGCGCCTTCGCGCTGGCGCAATGCTCACGGATGACTAAAGTGTCGGCATTCTCTTTCAAGGAATTACCCATGAGTCCGGTTGAGCTGATGAGCCAGTGGTCGTTTGGCGCGGTTGAGTGGCTGGTGATCGGCCTCGGTATCGTTGTGGCGTATATCGTTTTCGGTATCGCCGGCTTCGGTACGGCGTTGGTGGCAGGGCCTGTGCTCATTGTGTTCATGCCGTTGTCGAAGATCATACCGCTGTTGGTCTTGCTCGATTTTGTCGCCGCCTTCGGTGGCCTGCTGCAAACACGTCGGGATGTCAGCAAGCCGGAGTTGCTGCGACTGCTGCCGTGCATGGCCATCGGCTGCACCTTGGGTGTGGTGTTTTTGCTCAACCTGCATTCCGACTTGCTGCTGTTGTTGATGGGGCTGTTTATCAGTGCCTACGCGGTCTACAGCCTGGCGGTGAAGGCGCGACCTGCGCAATTGGCGGCGGGCTGGTCGATTCCCATGGGCACGGTCGGCGGCTTGTTTGGTGCGCTGTTCGGCAGCGGCGGCTTTTTATATGCGATCTACCTGAACAGCCGTCTGTCCAAGGAGGCGGCGCGGGCCACGCAAAGTGCGTTGATCAGTTGCAGCACCGTGGTGCGCCTGAGCCTGTTTCTGATTGCCGGGGTGTATGCCGAATTGCCGCTGCTGATGTTGGCGCTGTGCCTGTTGCCGGCAATGGCGCTGGGCTTGTGGTGCGGGCGCCGGCTGACGATGCGGATGTCCCGCGAGGCGTTTGTGCGGTTGGTGACGTGGCTGGTGCTGGCCAGTGGGATTGCGTTGATTGGACGGTATTTGAGTACTTGACCTGTGTGGGGCAGGGATTAAGCTGCCAGCCTTCAGGGCGCCATCCGGGGCAAGCCCCCTCCCACAGTTGACTGTGTTCACAATTCACAATGTGGGAGGGGGCTCGCCGCCGATGACGTCAGCAGCCCCACCGCAGGACTCCCATGAATTCCCAAAGCATCCTTGTCCCGAAAATCTCCACCTTGCCCGTCCACGAACCCCGCGCCCGGGCAATCGTGCGCTGGCTGGTGCGCAAGAACATCATCAAGGAACAGCTGACCACCTGCGGCCGCACCGGCAACCGCATGGCCTACGCCCTGGCCGACGGCGCCCGCGCGGTGGTGCTGCACCCTGAAGCGCTGCCGTTCAACGAGCCCGTCAATGGCCTTGAAATCATCTACAAACGCTGCATCTACACGCCGGCCAAGGGCTTTCTCGAAGAAGCCGGCTGCCCGGAGTGCCTGAAGGAAGTCGGCGAAGCGCTGTTCGAAAGCCTGGAAGACTGGATGCCCGGCCACACCGACAACTTCACCTGCCCGCTGTGCGGGCATGAAGATGACATCAACGGTTTTCTGTTCCTGCAGGCGTGCGGGTTTTCCAACCTGGGGTTTATCTTCAACAACTGGGCGGAGGCGGGGTTCAAGCAAAGTTTTATCGATGAATTTGCCGATTGGCTCGATCAAAAAATGAGTTGGGTCAAAGTCGAACTGTAGGCGCGAGCTTGCTCGCGAAAATCGTCAACGATAACGCGGGTTGCCTGGTTTTACGCGGTGCCTTGGCGTTCTTCGCGAGCAAGCTCGCTCCTACAGAAACGCAGCAGGTTTTCTCCATCTATCAGTATTACCAAGTTTGTCAGAGTTTTACATTGAGCCCGACAGGGTGCATGTATATAATGGCGCGCTTCCATTTTCCCGCTCGGGAGCCCCCGCGATGCTGCGTATCAGCCAAGAAGCTCTGACATTCGACGACATTCTCCTAGTGCCCGGTTATTCCGAGGTGCTTCCTAACGAAGTCAGTCTCAAGACCCGCCTAACCCGTGGCATCGAGCTGAATATTCCCCTGGTTTCCGCTGCCATGGACACCGTCACCGAAGCCCGTCTGGCCATCGCCATGGCTCAGGAAGGCGGCATCGGCATCATCCACAAGAACATGACCATCGAGCAGCAAGCTGCCGAAGTGCGCAAGGTCAAGCGTTACGAAGCCGGTGTGGTGAAAGATCCCATCACCATCGAAGCCGACGCTACCGTGCGTGACCTGTTCGAACTGACCCGCCTGCACAACATCTCCGGCGTTCCGGTACTGCACGATGGCGACCTGGTCGGCATCGTCACGTCCCGTGACGTGCGTTTCGAGAACCGTCTTGAAGTCACCGTCCGCGAAGTGATGACGCCTAAAGAGCGCCTCGTCACGGTCAAGGAAGGCGCCGACAAGAACGATGTGCGCGAATTGCTGCACAAGCACCGCATCGAGCGCGTGCTGATCGTCGACGACAAATTCGCCCTCAAGGGCATGATGACCGTCAACGACATCGAAAAAGCCAAGGCTTACCCGCTGGCCAGCAAGGATGACCAAGGTCGTCTGCGTGTTGGCGCTGCGGTCGGCACCGGTAAAGACACTGGCGATCGCGTTTCGGCGCTGGTCGCTGCCGGGGTTGACGTGGTGGTGGTCGACACCGCCCACGGTCACTCCAAAGGCGTGATCGACCGCGTGCGCTGGGTCAAGCAGAACTTCCCTGATGTCCAGGTGATCGGCGGTAACATCGCCACCGGCGCTGCCGCCAAGGCCCTGGCCGAAGCCGGTGCCGATGCGGTCAAGGTCGGTATCGGCCCTGGCTCGATCTGCACCACGCGTATCGTTGCTGGTGTCGGCGTGCCGCAAATCAGCGCCATCGCCAACGTCGCCGCGGCCCTTGAAGGCACCGGCGTTCCGTTGATCGCCGACGGTGGCATCCGTTTCTCCGGTGACCTGTCCAAGGCCATCGTAGCCGGTGCTTCCTGCGTGATGATGGGCTCGATGTTCGCCGGTACCGAAGAAGCGCCGGGCGAGATCGAACTGTTCCAGGGCCGCTCCTACAAGGCTTACCGCGGCATGGGTTCGCTGGGTGCCATGTCCCAGGCGCAAGGTTCTTCCGACCGTTACTTCCAGGACTCCTCGGCAGGCGCCGAGAAGCTCGTCCCGGAAGGCATCGAAGGCCGTGTGCCGTACAAGGGCACCCTGAGCGCGATCATTCATCAACTGATGGGCGGCCTGCGCTCCTCGATGGGCTACACCGGCAGCGCCGACATCGAAGAAATGCGTACCAAGCCAGAGTTCGTACGGATCACCGGCGCCGGCATGGCTGAATCCCATGTCCACGACGTGCAGATCACCAAGGAAGCGCCAAACTATCGGGTCGGCTGAGGCCGACAGCTCTAAGCCACAAGTTATAAGCTGCAAGCGGAGCTGTGTTGAAGCAGTCTCCGCGCGGCTTCCGATTACTTGCAGCTTGCAGCTTGAAGCTTGCAACTGCTTTTCAGAGTTTCTTTCATGGCCCTCGACATTCACGCCCACCGCATCCTGATCCTCGACTTCGGTTCCCAGTACACCCAACTGATCGCTCGCCGCGTGCGTGAAATCGGCGTGTACTGCGAACTGCATCCGTTCGACATGGACGACCAAGCGATCCGCGAATTCGCACCCAAAGGCGTCATCCTCGCCGGTGGCCCCGAGTCCGTGCACGAAGCCGACAGCCCGCGTTGCCCGCAAGCCGTGTTCGACCTGGGCGTGCCGGTGTTCGGCATCTGCTACGGCATGCAGACCATGGCCGAGCAACTGGGCGGCAAGGTTGAAGGCTCCGAGCTGCGTGAATTCGGGTATGCGCGTGTCGACGTGGTCGGCAAGAGCCGCCTGCTGGACGGTATCGAAGACCACATCGACGCCGATGGCCTGTTCGGTCTCGACGTGTGGATGAGCCACGGTGACAAAGTCACCAAGATGCCGGAAGACTTCCACATCCTGGCCAGCACCCCGAGCTGCCCGATCGCCGGCATGTTCAGCGACGAGCGTCGTTACTACGGCGTGCAGTTCCACCCGGAAGTGACCCACACCAAGCAAGGCGGGCGCATCCTGTCGCGCTTCATCCTCGACATCTGTGAGTGTGAAGCCCTGTGGACCCCGTCGAAAATCGCTGAAGACGCCATCGCCCAGGTTCGCGCCCAGGTCGGCACCGACAACGTGCTGCTCGGCCTGTCCGGCGGCGTCGACTCCTCCGTGGTCGCCGCGCTGCTGCACAAAGCCATTGGCGACCAACTGACCTGTGTCTTCGTCGACAACGGCCTGCTGCGCCTGCACGAAGGTGAGCAAGTAATGGCCATGTTCGCCGAGAACATGGGCGTCAAGGTGATCCGCGCCAACGCCGAGGAGCAGTTCCTCAACAACCTGGCCGGCGAGTCCGACCCGGAGAAGAAGCGCAAGATCATCGGCCGCACCTTCATCGACGTCTTCGATGCCCAGTCCAACAAACTGGACAACATCAAGTACCTCGCCCAGGGCACCATCTATCCTGACGTGATCGAGTCGGCCGGCGCCAAGAGCGGCAAGGCCCACGTGATCAAGTCCCACCACAACGTGGGTGGCCTGCCTGAGGAAATGAACCTCAAACTGGTCGAGCCGCTGCGCGAACTGTTCAAGGACGAAGTCCGTCGCCTGGGCCTGGAGCTCGGCCTGCCGTACGACATGGTCTACCGCCACCCATTCCCGGGCCCGGGCCTGGGCGTGCGCATCCTCGGTGAAGTGAAAAAGGAATACGCCGACCTGCTGCGTCGCGCCGACCACATCTTCATCGAAGAACTGCGCAAGGCCGACTGGTACCACAAGGTCAGCCAGGCGTTCGTGGTGTTCCAGCCGGTCAAGTCTGTAGGCGTGGTCGGCGATGGCCGTCGTTACGCGTGGGTCGTGGCCCTGCGTGCCGTTGAGACGATCGACTTCATGACGGCGCGTTGGGCACACCTGCCGTACGAACTGCTGGAGACTGTCAGTGGCCGTATCATCAATGAAATCGAAGGTATTTCACGCGTGACGTATGACGTGTCGAGCAAGCCGCCGGCGACGATTGAGTGGGAATGATGGGACGTCCGGCAGCGTCCGGCACCTACTAGCAAAAAATGCTCTGGAGCCCGTGTAATTGCGGGCTTTCGGCTTTTTGGGGGGACACATCAGATCGCCTAATCGTCGATGTAATTGGCGCCCGCGAAATCGTAAATTTCACTGCGCATCAAGCGAAAAGGGCAATGCCATGCGCACAGGGGCGATCCTTGTCGGGAGCGGTGCTTGCAGGCCACCCGCTGTCCGCTTTTGATTCATTCCTTTGCTAAACGAGGAACAGCATCTAGCCGATAGCCTTCAGTCGCAACTGGCCGCAACGTTTAAAAAACGTGAACAATGATGACATGCTGATGGGTGTCTCCCATACCCACCCCGTTATTGGAGACCCTTGAGAAGCAGCCACCTCGGCCTATCTCCCACCGCAAGCCTACGCCTCAGGGCATTTATTTCTGCGAACTTCGAAGGGGGTCGCCGTTCCATACGCCTTCGTCGGTCTCTAGGATCTGGCTAATCAGGTTGCACACAATTGGCAACTTCTCATGGCGGCGAAACAAAGCTCCCACCTCTGAAAAAATGGGAGGCCCAGCGATCTCCCTAAAGACCACATTGGGCAGTTGAACAGTTTGAATCAGAACGCTGGGAATGACGGCTATACCCACACCCAGTGCCACTTGTGTCAGCACGGCGACCAGACTTCCGGGCACCGAACCAATGTATGGATCGAATTTCCCGCGCTTGGCCACTTCACGCAACCCTAATCCTTGTTCAGGTAGCACAAACGACTCGCCAGCAAGCGCACTCGGGCGAATGTCATCAACTGTCTTTGCCAGAAAATGGTCCGCTGGCAACGCAACGCAGAATCGGTCTCGGGCCAATATACGGCTGGAGATAGCGTCGGGCAGATGCACCGGCATCCGTACAAAGGCCACGTCAATCCGACCGTCCTCAAGAAGTGCCGTGAGCTGCTCGGTAGGGAGTTCCTTGGTGTTCACCATGACGGCTGGCCACTGATTGCGAAAGCGCTGGACCTGGTCCTGGAGTACCCCGAAAAAGGCGGCTGAACCCACGTATCCGATTTCCACTCGGCCAACCTGGCCTCGGCCTGCACGTTGGCCCACGTTAACAGCTCTTTTGAATTGTTCGAGAGTGGCGCGCGCTTCTGTCAAAAACGCTTCCCCAGCTGGCGTTAAAGCGACAGTCCGCTTTGTTCTATTAAAAAGCCGAGCGTCTAACAAGCTCTCCACTTCCTGAATCTGCGCAGTGAGAGTTGGGGCAGAAACGCCCAGTTGCTCGGCCGAGCGTGAAAAATGTAGATTTTCCGCCACTGTTACGAAGGCGCGGAGATGGCGTATGTCCATGGCAGCGGAACCTGATATTCAGTTTTTCTGAATTATAAAGCCATAAAGCTTTGTTGTACTGAATTATCACCGCTGTTCCAATCATTGGACTCACGACATCAGGAGTTCACCATGTTCCGTCTTCCTCACCTCGCGACTGCCTTGGCTCTTGCTGGATCCCTTGCTCTGCTCTCTCTGCCAGCCGCAGCATCGAGTTTGCCCAGCCAGCCCGTTCTGACGCTTGCCGCGGCTCAACAAATCCTCACAGCAGCGCAAACAAAAGCGCAAACGGCTGGATGGCCGTGCGTGATCGCAGTTGTCGATAACGCCGGCTTGCCTGTTCTCCTCGCTCGAATGGACAACGCCGCTGTGCCGGCAGGCGTTGAGCTGGCCCCCGGAAAAGCACGCACAGCCGCTCTATTCCGTCGTCCCAGTGGTGCACTGGAAGATGCCATCAACGGCACTAGACCTGCCGCCATCACCGCCCAAGGCTTTGTGCTGATGCGTGGTGGTTTCCCGATCATCGTCAATGGATACACCGTTGGGGCTGTAGGGGTATCTGCGGACACACCACAGCACGATGAAGAGATCGCTCAAGCCGGGCTAGCTGCCTTTAAATAAAAGCCCTTTTCAAACAGTGCGGTTACCGTTCCCGTTATTAGAAGAGGCTGTCATTGCATGAGAAAAGAAGCGGCCATACTGGTTGTCGCATCGGCAGGCTGTGCCATGACAGTTCTGGATACGAACGTCGTGGGCATCGTTTTGCCAACCATTGCCAGGGATCTTCATGCGTCATTTGCAGAGATCGAGTGGGTCATAAGCACCTACGTGCTCTGCTTCGCTGCCCTCCTGCTTCCAGCCGGTTCCATCGCTGACCGATATGGCCGACGACGCGTTTTCCTGGTTGGAATAGCTCTCTTTGCAGTCTCTTCTCTGGCCTGCGGTCTGGCGCCTTCAGCGCCAGGCCTTTATCTGGCGCGAGCGGTGCAAGGAGTCGGCGCTGCTTTCCTGCTTGCTCCTGCCCTAGCCATCATTGGACACACTTTTCACGATGAAAAAGCACGCAGCCACGCTTGGGCGATATGGGGTGCAATCATGGGACTTACGATGGTTGTTTCGCCGCTCATTGGTGGAGTAATCAGCAGTTCACTGGGATGGCGTTGGGCTTTCTTTATTAACATCCCAGTCTGCTTATTGCTGGCGGCAGCGGTCGTGACGCTGGTGGATGAATCTCGTGACCCCACGCCCAGGACTCTGGACATACCGGGAATCGGGCTTTTCGCGCTAGGGATGTTCAGTGCCACTTGGGCACTGATCGCTGGTCCCGGTCGTGGATGGTCGAGCACCCCTGTTCTCCTGAGCATGATCGCAGGCCTGCTGTTGTTCGCCGTTTTTGTCTGGGTTGAAAAACGTCGCACCCACCCAATGCTTGATCTCCAATTGTTCAAAGCCCGACCCTTCGTCGGCGCCGTGCTTGCGATGCTCGCGTATGCCTCATCTGCACAGGTCATGGCATCGCTGCTGCCACTCTTTCTACAAAATGGCCGTGGAAACGGAGTAGTCGAAGCGGGTATCGCCATGCTTCCCTTTGCCACTGCGATGCTGGTCTTTCCGCAAGTAGGCAGGCGCCTTTCGCGCTATCTTGGGAGCGCAGAAATCCTGGCACTGGGCCTTTTAATCGTTGCACTGGGTAACCTTATTCTGATGTTCGCCGCCGTTCAGCAGGGACCACGGTTGCTGATTTCCGGCATGGCAATTCTGGGAGCAGGCGGTGGATTGCTGAATGGCGAAACCCAGAAGGCCATCATGGGCACAGTTCCTCGGAGTCGCGCCGGAATGGCGTCCGGCATCAGCACTACATCCAGGTTCACCGGCATCTTGCTGGGTTTCGCCGGGCTGGGAGCGGTGCTCGCCAGCGGAGTGAAATCTGCGATTGAAAACAAACTGATAGACGCGGGGGTTTCTGCTAAACCCGGATTTTTCGAGTACGTCATGGCAGGCGACTTCGAACGTGCTATCGCGATGTATCCCCACGAATTAACCGAAACGCTGAATGGGCTCGCTCAGCAGAGCTACAGCCAGGGATTCGCGGGCGCATTTGTGATTGCCGCTATGTTCTCGCTACTCGCATCCGCTGCGGTGTATGGGCTGATGCGCAGCGAACGAAGCTGTTTCCAGAGCCCTGCAATCTGAAAGGCGTTCTGCAAAACGTGAGTAAAATTCCATGTCGATAAGCGACCTGAACATTGCACATCCAGTAGAGACAGACGCAATCATTTTTGACCTGGACGGCACGCTCGTCGACTCTGCGGGCGACATGACAGCGCAACTGAACGCAATTCTTATCGAGCGGGATCTTGAGCCTCTTTTGGTCGCAACGGCTTCAACATTCCTCGGTGACGGAATGCGCTCATTTGCCGGGCGAGCGTTCTCCCTGCGAGGGGTGGATGATAGGGAAGAAGCGATTGATACCTTCATCTCGCGCTACAAACACACTGACCATCCGATGACAAAACCCTATGACGGGGTAATTGAAACCCTTGGCGCGTTGCGAGAAGCGGGCTGGCAAATATCTGTCTGTACGAATAAAGACGAATCCATTGCCATCGATATCCTTAGGCAAACCGACCTGTTGAGATTTATGGATATCGTTTGTGGTGGGGATACCGTGTCTTTCAAGAAGCCTGACCCCAGACACCTGGGTGCATTGGCCGCGCGTGCCTGTCACGCAAAGCTTCCCAAGATAATGATCGGAGACAATAGGAACGATTTTGAAGCTGCACGCGGATACGGAATACCGTTTGCTTTTGCCAGTTGGGGCTATGGATCCCTGCCTGACGATTGCAAAGCCGTTTATCTCACAAAATTTAGCGATATTCTTCACATCGTTGGCTTGCCTGGGCACTGAGCAGCCGCTATGGATGGACGCTTCTGCGCGGCGGTCCACCAAATTCCGGATGCTTTGCAGGCAGCAATGTCAGAGGTTTTCCAATGGTGTTTCATGGTGGAGTCCTCAGCGTCAGGAGAGGCCCAAGGTGGATCAGGTAAAGTATGCCGTGATCGCTATTCGTCCCGGTATTGCCGCTCACTGATTTGGCTTCAATTGCCTCCGTGCAGCACGGCCCTGAGGGGCGTCGGTTGAGTGCTCACTTCACTGACTAGCGGCTGACGTCTCTCGTTTCCCCGAGGATCCGCCCCGCATCTTTTGCAGGGGGTAGCCCGAACACCCGAGCATAATCGCGACTGAATTGCGTGGCGCTTTCGTAGCCGACCTCGAAGGCCGCAGCCATGACGCTTTTGGCATTTGCCACCATCAGTGTTCGCGCCTGGAGCAAGCGCACGCGTTTCTGATACTGCAAAGGGCTCAAGTTGGTAACCGCCTTGAAATGGCGATGAAATGCCGAGACGCTCATCGATGCTCGTGCCGCCAAGCGTTCTACGCCGATGGGCTCGGCGAAGTCGCGGCGAATCCATTGAATAGCCATGTTAACGCGGGCCATGGCGGTATCAGGCGCTGCGATCTCTCTGAGCATCCATCCATGCGGCCCTTGTAGGACGCGGAAGATGATCTCCCGTTCGTAAACCGGGGCCAAAGCGGCGATGGCATCTGGATCTCCCATCAGTCGGAGCATGCGTATCCAGGCGTCCATCAACTCGGTCGTAACCGAGGCCACCGAAAAGCCGGGATTATTTTCCATACGTACGGCAGGTTTGGGCAAGTCGGCGAATAATGTCGCCAGGACTGCCGGATCAAGCGTCAGACTGACTGCCAGGTATGGCTCGCCAGATGCGCAGGGATGTACTGAACCCACGGCTGGTAGATCGATGGACATGACAAAGTAGGTCGCAGGATCATACCTAAGCGTGCGATTACCCACCGTCATGCTTTTGCTGCCTTGCAGAATCAGATTGATCATGGGGTCATAGACCGCCGCGAGCAGGTGCTCGGGGATCTTGCCCTGAACCATGGCCACACGCGGGATGCCTGTTTCGGTTCGGCGATTTTCAGCACCGGCCGCCAGTAACCTGAGTTCTTTGAGTTGGTTGTCCATGGTTGGCATGCTGAAGGTATAACCACTCTTCGCGCAAGAAAAAAGTAGAAACAGGCAGGTTTCGAGTAGGAAACGATATGACCTGCCAGGCGCTGATTATTACTCTGGACGCACATTCCAACCACAGAGTAGACAGATATGAGCGTCATCGTGATCACAGGCGGCAGCCGCGGAATCGGTGCCAGTGCCGCCGAGCATATTGCCAAGAAAGGTATGGGTGTCATCCTGACCTATAACGCCAACCCCCAGGCGGCGGCTTCGGTTGTGGAGCACATCAAGGACGCAGGTGGGAAAGCCATCGCGCTCAAGCTCGATGTCTCGGATGTTGGCAGTTTCGGGGCATTTCGCGAATCAGTCGTGGTAACCCTGCGTGAAACGTGGAATGCCACGACGCTCAGTGGCCTAGTCAACAACGCCGGCTATGGCCTGTTCAACCCATTGGCCACCGTAAGCGAAGTGCAGTTTGACGATCTGTTCAACGTGCACCTCAAAGGGCCTTTCTTTCTGACCCAGGCACTGCTGCCCCTCCTTGCGAAGGGCGCCAGTATTGTCAATCTGACAAGCGCCACTACCCGAGTAGCTACAGCCGTAGTTGCACCGTACGCCGCCTTCAAGGGCGGGCTCGAAGTGCTCACTCGCTATATGGCGAAAGAGTTCGGCGAGCGGCACATACGGGCCAATGCCGTATCACCGGGTGCCATCCGTACAGAGCTGGGGGGCGGGCTGAACGATGAGTTCGAAGCGATGCTGGCGGCGCAAACAGCGCTAGGCAGGGTGGGTGAGCCTGAAGATGTCGCGCGGGTTATTGCCATGCTGCTGTCCGAGGAGAGCACTTGGATCAATGCCCAGACCATTGAAGTCGCTGGCGGCTACAACATCTGAAAAGACGAGGTTACCCCCATGCTTGATCATATTTTTTTGTCGGTAAGCGATATCGCACGTTCTATCAGTTTCTACGAGGCTGTACTGACGCCTCTGGGCATCACCGCGCGTTTGGACTACGACGGCAAGGACGGCCCACCGGGACACCCCGACCTTAAAGGTTTTGGCGCCAATGGCCGAATGTTTTTCTGGTTGCGTCAGGGGCTGCCTGAAGCGCGAACTGTCCACGTGGGTTTCGTCGCGACCAACAAGGCAGAAGTTGACGCTGCATATGCCGCCGCCATAGCAAAGGGCGCCGTCGACAATGGCGCGCCAGGGGCCCGCTTACACTACGACCCCGATTATTACGCGGCTAATGTACTGGACCCGGATGGGTACAGCCTGGAATTCGTTTATAAAAAGTGGCAGCAAGTCCAATGAGCGCACTACTGATCTACGGAGCCACGGGATATACCGGTCGTATGGCGGCCCAGCGGGCAAAAGCACTTGATCTGAATTTTATAATCGCCGGGCGAAGCCAGCAACGGCTTGCGACCCTTGCCGCGCAGTTGGACGTGCCCTATCGAGTGTTCGATGCTGGCGCAGTTCTCGAAACGGATCTGTCTGGCATCTCGGTATTACTAAACTTTGCGGGACCATTCGCGCAGACAGCAGAGCCATTGATGAGCGCGTGCATCAAGGCTGGGGTCGACTATCTGGACATCACCGCCGAGATCAACGTCTACCGGCTGGCTGAGAGACTGGGCGTTCAAGCCGCCGCCAATAAGGTCATGCTGTTGCCAGGCGTTGGTTGGGACGTCGTCCCCACTGATTCGCTGGCGGTGCAGGTTGCCAGGCGCGTTGAAAATCCGCTTGCAATGAGCATCGCACTTCAGGTCCCGGGATCAATGTCTCGTGGGTCGGCCATGAGCGTGAGTGAGATCATTGGTGCAGGCCTACTCGCAAGGGTGGACGGCGAATTGGTTGCGGCGCCTGATGCGATGCCACGGGACTTTGACTTTGGCCAGGGGCCGGTGCTTTGCGTGCCCCTATCTTTCGGTGACCTGGTCACCGGTTGGCATTCGACGGGCATTGCTAATATCGCGATGTATGTGCATATCGCGGGCGATGCGTTTCCAGAAGGTGATCTGTCGCAACTGCCTGACGGACCCACGGCAGAGCAACGGGATACGCATCGCGCACGCGCAGTGGTTGAGGTCATAGGTGCTGATGGAACAACCGCAACGTCTGTAATCGAAACCGTGAACGGTTATTCCTATACGCCACTGGCAGCTGTGGAAGCTGCGCGTCGGGTACTGAATGGCGAACGGCGCACGGGCTTTGCGACACCAACCGCAGTCTTCGGAGATGGCTTTGCCGAGAGCATTGCCGGGACGGTAATTACTCACTTCTAACTTTGGTGCTGCCAATTCAAATGGTTGATGCACGCGCTCTGGCGGAGGAGGGTGGCCTAAATTGCGCAGCGTCACGGGCAGACGGCAGGCCAGAAAGCCGTCCGTACGCTCGGTTGAATTGCGAGGCGATTTCATACCCCACCGTATTGGTGACCGGCCGCCGCTGGCCAAGAGCTGCCCCTCGCGAACAACGTCTGTCGCCCGCCAACGCCAGGGAATGATACTGACTGGCATTTTTGTTTCGGGTAGAACGCTGCGAAGCATGAACTGTCGTTTTCAAAGAACAGCAAAGGCTGGCATAGATGTTAGAGAAACTGAGATCGAATCAAATCCGTATCGAACGGTGTTATTCCTTGATCTTCGGCAAATACCGCCTGTGCTTGTTGCAGTGAAGCCACTCGTTCGCCCCGTGCTCGAACGTGTAAATCGAACAATGTCTCCAAATCCGGCCTTGGGGTATGCACCAGCGCTTTGAGCATCAACGATACCCCACTGAGGTTGTTCTGGACGTTGTTCCACCGCGGGGATGAAGTGAGCCCAAGATCGGCCCAAATCATGCGTCGTTCCTGCAAGTCCATCACGAATGGCAGACAGATCGCTGTATCGGATGCGATATCGATACGGTCGAACACGGAGCGCGGCTCAAAGACTTCACCCGACGCGGTGTCGGCGCGGGCCATCCAGCCAGCGAAGCATTCTGGAAGATCGCAGTACGGCTGTTCGGTGAATGAGTTGATAGACGTGACGACATAACGGATACCCTTTTCGGCAAGGACATCAAGGTCGAAGTCGATGAATTCCGAAGCCCCTTCGGGCGCGTCGACGATGTCGCCGCTGTGGTAGCCGCCGAAGCCCTTCAGGTTGTAGTACGCCACCGTTTGTTTGAACACGAAGTTGGCGTCGAAAAATGCGGCGGACAAGTCGATATCCGTGCGTTCACGGCCGTTCTTCCACCACAGGAACAGGCGTATGAAACGCGTGTCAGGCATAGGCAGCCGACTGCCCCGCACCAGCGTACGTAGCGACTTCGATGAGGCCCGCTGCGCCAGCGGCACTTTATATTCGCGTAATGCTGGATCGATGAAACAGCGGCCTAATGGCGCAAGCGATGCAAAACGCGCTACGAGAGCCTCCTCGCAGATTCTGGCCGCACTAGCCAATACGTCTGGGGCGAGATGTTCGCGTCGATCCTCAATACCATAGACCTTGGCGAATGCTCCTTTCGGTGTGAACGCTCGCAGGGGAAGTGGGCGGGGAGCGCGTACCTGAGCCAGCAACTGCAGCAGGACAGGTGAGGAGACTTGTGGCGCAACCGCCTCGAACGCGTCGAGAACCGATTCAGGTTCCGTCGCGCGCCGCAGGATTACATCCAGCCGTCGTGCGAACTCGCCAGGACGGTTTTGTAGTATGGGGATAAGCGTGGCGATGTGACGCTGGGCAAGTAATGTTTCGACACGTGATCCAAATGAGTCTGGCGCTTCATTGCGACGCGCCGCCGTGATGGCAGCTAGCGCTCGTGGGTACTTGTCGGCGTAATCGCCCGGATGCAGTACTTCAGCCAGGCGTTTCCATCGCTCAGCATGGCGCATTACGTCTTCTGCAGCGTTGGGTGCATGATCGAGCAGGCGCAACAGCAGGCGCCGCATCGAGCGCTTCATCGCCGTGAAACGTGTCGAGGCTGTCGCGAGTGACACGTCTCCACCAT
The DNA here is from genome assembly GCF_900004865.1 of Pseudomonas sp. 37 R 15. Taxonomy (NCBI): domain Bacteria; kingdom Pseudomonadati; phylum Pseudomonadota; class Gammaproteobacteria; order Pseudomonadales; family Pseudomonadaceae; genus Pseudomonas; species Pseudomonas sp. 37 R 15. The sequence goes on from NZ_CVTV01000046.1 coordinate 171,811, forward strand.
TCAGCGCGACAGCGAGCCGTAGCACGTCAGTCGCCGTGTCGACGTTTCGCTGCAGGAATGCGTCTACCCGTGCATCCCCAGCTACATTCTGAATAAGTGCACTGCCAACCTGCGCCCGGATCTCCCGGAACGGGACGGTGTCCGGCAGCAGCCGGAATACATCGCTCTTGTACTTTCGGATAAACCAGACGACGTCGGCAGTGTCCCTTTCGGAGAGCGAGGTACGCGCTGACACCAGCGGATCGAGCAGTGACTCGAACTCGGGGATGCTTCCCGGTTCGATCACGCGGGATATGAAGTTGCCCTCAAGCATTGCAGGTCGAGAGTTTTCAGTCGGCGTTAGGCGCTGAAGCGTGAGGTAATGCAGGACGGCATTCAGGTACAACTGCGCCTCTGAGGCCGACAGAACCTGCTCCGGAAAGTCAGGATAAAATGGCCTGTGGTGTATATGAGCGCCATTTTCCCGGCGAAGGACGCCGACAATTTCGCGTAGCCAGTACTTCAGTTCTGTCGGCGACAAAGTGCCGATTTGTTCAATCAGAGGCTCTGAAAATACGCATCGGAACGCCGCGACTTCGCGGACAGCCGACGCGACCTGAGCGTGCGTGGCACCACCAGTGCCCACCGGGACGTGGACTTTGCTACGACGGCGCAGGAACATATCTTGATTCATGCTTGAGTTTCTCCCTTGCGCCGCCATGGATGAGCTGCGTGGTTCTACAGCGGATATAAAAACGCCTGCAACAAGCAGGCGCGGTGTGGAGAGCGAAACCCCTAGGTCATAGGAGGTTAGAAGGAAGGAGTTCCATAGCCACGAAGGCATTCTACGAACGTTGTATTTTGTTGTCAGGCCGCTGGGGTATCTCAACGGTAACAATCTGCGTCGCCAGATGATTAGGCTGATTTCTTCGGATGTGAGCTTTCAGTCAAGAACGTATCCGCAGAAAACACTGTTCAGGATTTTATGCATCGTATAGAGTGCATTAATTCGCAAATGGCTATTTGTGCATTGTATAGGATGTATTTTGTATATGAGCGATCTAGGCACTCTGATCAAAAGTCTGCGCAAGGCCGCCGGCCTTTCACAAACCCAACTTGCGCAGCGGCACGGCATGAGCCGTGCCACTATCTCGGGGATCGAGAACAACACCATCCCGGAAGTGGGGATCCGTAAGGTCGCGGCGATTCTTGAGGGATTGGGGTATGAGTTGACCGCCATACCCAGGCATCGCCGCAAGACGCTCGATGAGCTGAAATCAGGAGGTATCCATGACTAGCCAACGTGACCGGTTGTATATCGGCGCGGGTGGTGTGTCTGCTGGAACGCTCGGGCGCGGTGAGGACGATCGGCGTGATTCGGTATTCTCGTATAACGAAAAGGTTGCTCCAGAGCATGCCGTTTCCCTGACCATGCCTGTGCGCCTGGAGAGCTACAACTGGAAGTATGGAGTCCACCCGTTGTTCGAGATGCATATCCCTGAGGGGTATCTCAAGGACGAACTTGTGCGACGGTTCAGCAAGTCGGTACGCGGCTTTGACGACTTCACCCTGCTGGGTATCGTAGGCCCGCACCAGCTAGGTCGTATCAGCATTGCCCACGATGCGGGTGGCGAGCCACTGCCTGAGCTCAAGCTCTCGGAACTGTTGGTCTATGACGGGGCGAAGCACCTGTTCGAAGATCTTCTGAAAACCTACGCGGCCTATTCCGGGGTGTCGGGTGTTCAACCCAAGGTACTGGTGCGCGACCTTGACGATACGGCCTCCGGCATTGAGCGTCTCACACACAGGGGCGCTACGCATCTGGTGAAGGCGTTCAACGAAGCTGACTTTTCACAATTGGCCGCCAATGAGTTTTTCTGCATGCGGGCCGCATTCCATTGCGGCCTGGAAGTGCCTGAGTTTCAGCTTAGTCAGCGCGGCAAATTTTTGGTGGTGAAGCGGTTCGACATCGGTGCAAGCGCCTACCTCGGATTCGAGGACATGTGTGTTCTATCCGGATGGGGGACCGCCAGGAAGTACGACGGCAGCTATCAGGGATGCGCGAAGCTGATCAGGTCATTTGTCACGCCCAATCGTGTCACCAGGGCACTGGAAGACTTCTTCCTGATGGTGGCGCTTTCTGCCGGGATCCAGAACGGTGACGCGCACCTGAAAAACTTCGGCCTGCTGTATGAGCACTGCGCAGAGGACGCGGACGTCTGGCTCGCCCCTGCTTACGATCTGGTGACCACCACGGTATACAGCAGCAACGACATCATGGGTTTGCTGCTCGGCGGTTCGAAAGCCTGGCCAAAGCGCGAGATGCTGGTCAAGTTCGGACGCAGTGCGTGTGGTTTGACACAAGCCCGTTGCAACGAACTGCTGGTCAGGGTGCGCGATGGCATGACCCGTGCGATGGCGGAGCTTTCGCAATACCGAAGCGCTCACCCGGAGTTCGAGGCAGTCGGGGAGAAGATGACGGCTGCCTGGGCAGCAGGACTGGCGAAGAGTATCGCAGTGCAGTGATCTTCGCGGCTCAGGCTCAGCGCCGCGCAATATCCGAAAAGTAAAACTTGTCCAACGTATGCCGCGACTCGGTGTACTCGAACTGCCGCCCGTCCTGCAAAAACGTCTGGTTACTCACCACGATCACATGGCTTTGCCCGTCAAGGTCCAGGTGCGCCTGATCGTCCTTGCTGCGCGGCAAGGCTTCGATGGTGCGTTGCGCGTAGCTGATCTGCAGCTGCAACGTCTGTTCGATAAACGCGTAGATCGACTGCTCGGCAATCGAGCGGTCCAGGCCGGGGATCAGTTCGGCGACGAAGTGGTTGATGTCGAGGATCACCCGTTTGCCGCCAATGCGCCGTACCCGCTTGATCCGGGTGATCAGCGTGCCGGGTTCGGCCTCGATGTGCTGTTGCAATGAGCCTTCCAGCGGCACTTGGGTGAACTCGACCACTTCAGTGTGTATGTCATCGCCCAGGTCGGCATGGGTTTCATGGAAGCTCACGATGCCACCCAGTTGAAACTCGATCGGGTTAGGCGACAACACAAAGGTGCCTTTGCCGTGGATCTTCTGCGCGAAACCGCGTTCCTGCAGTTGCTCGATCGCTCGGCGCACCGTGCCCCGGCTGGCCTGGTAGCTGTCCATCAGTTCGGTTTCGGAGGGAAGGCGCGTACCGCGCTGCAGGCGTTCAGTGGTGATGCTGGCAAGCAGATCGGTATAGATCTGGTTGTATTTGCTCATGGGATGGCTCGATGCCCGGCTCTATGAAGGTGAACGGCGCTTTCAAGGCAGGAACCTTAGTGGCACCGGTGGGGTTTGTCCATTCGCCACTGGCGCAGTGGGTGGAAATGTCTGACGGACGATTTACAAAAATTAAACAAATTGTAACTCGTATAGACGAGTTGTTGATTTAACTCGTACAGACGAGTACTTTTCCCTCTCGGCGTGCTGCCAATGACTGCCACCCATAAAAACAATCACAGTGGAAAACGAGCATGAGCCACGACTATTCGATGATTGCCCGCGAGATTCTCGAGAACCTCGGGGGGCGCGACAACCTAGAGCAAGCTGCCCACTGCGTGACGCGCCTGCGCCTGGCACTCAAGGACCCCAGCCTGGTCAACAGCAGTGCGTTGAACCAGGTCGATCTGGTCAAGGGATCGTTCTTTACCGGCGGTTTGTTCCAGGTGGTGATCGGCCCCGGAGAAGTGGAAAAGGTCTACGCCGCCTTGCGCGAAGTCACGGGCCTGGCGGCATCGACCATTGCTGATGTGAAGCGCAAGGGCGCCGACAAGACCAACCCGATGCAGCGCCTGGTGCGGGTGTTCTCCGACGTGTTCATGCCGATCCTGCCGGCGCTGATCATTGCCGGCCTGCTCATGGGCATCAACAACCTGATGGGCGCCAAGGGCATGTTCATCGAGGGCCAGACGCTGCTGGAGGCGTATCCGAACCTGGATGGCCTGTGGAGCCTGATCAACCTGATGGCCAACACCTCGTTTGTATTCCTGCCGGCACTGGTGGGCTGGTCGGCGGCCAAGCGTTTTGGCGGCAGTGAAATTCTCGGCATCGTGCTGGGCCTGATGCTGGTTCACCCGGACCTGCTCAACGCCTGGAACTATGGCAAGGCGGTCGCCGGTCTCGACGGTCAGAGCCTGCCGTACTTCGATATTCTCGGCTGGTTTCAGGTCGAGAAAGTGGGCTACCAGGGGCAGATCCTGCCCATCCTGATGGCGGCCTACGTCATGAGCGTGATCGAGAAGTGGCTGCGGGCACGGGTGCCCAACGCAATCCAGTTGCTCGTGGTGCCTATCACCACCATCGTTGTGACCGGCGTGCTGGCCTTGGCCATTATTGGCCCGGTCACCCGGCACCTGGGCATCCTGATTACCGAGGGTGTGGTGACGTTGTTCGACCTGGCGCCGATGGTCGGCGGCGCAATATTCGGCCTGCTCTATGCCCCACTGGTCATTACCGGCATGCACCACATGTTCCTCGCCGTGGACCTGCAGTTGATCTCGACCCAGGGCGGCACCTTTATCTGGCCGATGATCGTCATGTCCAACCTGGCCCAGGGCAGCGCCGCGCTGGGTGTGTTCTACATGAGCCGCAATGCGCGGGATAAGAGCATGGCGTCGACGTCGGCGATTTCCGCCTACTTCGGTATCACAGAGCCGGCGATGTTCGGCGTGAACCTGCGCTTCAAGTTTCCATTCTATGCCGCGCTGCTGGGCTCGGCGCTGGGCAGCATTTTCCTGTCGCTGAACAAGGTGCAGGCGTCGGCCATCGGCGTCGGTGGCCTGCCTGGATTTATCTCGATTGTGCCAAGCGCCATTCCGATGTTTGTGATCGGCATGGTCGTGGCGATTGTCGTGCCCTTTGTTGTGACCTGTGTGTTGAGCATGAAGATTGTTCGGCCTGGATACAGGGTCGCCTGATCCATCGCTATCGGGGGCAAGCCCCCTCCCACAGGGGAATGTATTTCAAATGTGGGAGGGGGCTTGCCCCCGATGAGGCCCGCACGGCCAGCACCCAATTCTACTGAAGGAACCCACCATGCAGACCTGGCAACACTCGGTGATCTACCAGATCTACCCCAAAAGCTTCCACAGCCACGCGGGTAACGCTACCGGTGACCTGCTGGGCATCGTCGACAAGCTCGACTACCTGCAATGGCTGGGCATCGATTGCCTGTGGATCACCCCGTTCCTGCGCTCACCGCAACGCGACAACGGCTACGACATCAGCGACTACTACGCCATCGACCCCAGCTACGGGACCATGGCCGATTGCGACCTGTTGATCAGCGAAGCGGCCAAGCGCGGCATCAGGTTGATGCTCGATATCGTGGTCAACCACACCTCCGTCGAGCATGAGTGGTTTCAGCAGGCGCGCAGCAGCCTCGACAATCCCTACCGCGACTTCTATATCTGGCGCGACCAGCCGAACACCTGGGAATCCAAGTTCGGCGGCTCGGCCTGGGAATATGAGGCGCAAACCGGCCAGTACTACCTGCACCTGTTCGACCACACCCAGGCCGACCTCAACTGGGACAACCCCAAGGTGCGCGCCGAAGTTTTCAAAATGATGCGCTTCTGGCGTGACAAGGGCGTTGGCGGCTTTCGCCTGGACGTGATCAACCTGATCTCCAAGCCCGCGGATTTCCCCGACGACCACACCGATGGCCGGCGCTTCTACACCGACGGCCCGAATGTGCACGACTACCTGCACGAAATGCACCGCGAAGTCTTCGAGGGCCATGACCTGATCAATGTCGGCGAAATGTCCTCCACCAGCCTGGAGCACTGTATTCGCTACTCCAATCCGGCGTCGAAAGAGCTGTCGATGACCTTCAATTTTCATCACCTGAAAGTCGATTACCCGAACCTGCAGAAGTGGGTGAAGGCCGAGTTCGATTTCCTGCAACTCAAGCAGATCTTCTCCGACTGGCAGTCGGGCATGCAGGCCGGTGGCGGCTGGAATGCGCTGTTCTGGTGTAACCACGACCAGCCACGGGTGGTCTCGCGGTTTGGGGATGACGGCGACCATCGCGTGGTGTCGGCCAAGATGCTCGCCACCGCACTGCACTTGCTCCAGGGCACGCCTTATGTGTACCAGGGTGAAGAGCTGGGTATGACCAATCCGGGCTTCGACAGGATCGACCAATACCGTGATGTGGAGACCCTGAACATCTTTCGCCTCAAGCGCAATGGCGGTGAGTCCGAGGCGTCGAGCATGGCGGCGATCATGCAGAAGTCTCGCGACAACGGCCGCACACCGATGCAGTGGAACAGTCAACCCAACGCCGGTTTCAGCAGCGGCGAGCCGTGGATCGACATCCCGGCCAATGCGGCGCAGATCAACGTCGAGCGCCAACGGGATGATCCTGATTCGGTGTTGCATCACTACCGCGCGCTGATCGCCTTGCGTCGCCGTGAACCCCTGATCCAGGAAGGCATTTACCGCGAACTGCTGCAAGGCCATCCCCAGGTCTGGGCGTACCTGCGCGAAGGCCGAGGCGAACGCTTGCTGGTGGTCAGCAACTTCTACGGAGCGCCGTGTGAAATCCAGTTGCCCGCGCAGGTCGTCAACGCGGCGAACGAACAGCGCCTGTTGATCAGCAATTACCCCGACTGCCCGGTGCGTACCAGCAAGGTGGTGTTGCGCCCTTATGAATCCTTCGTGCTGCACCTGACTGGGTGAAATGCCGCCTGTAGGAGCGAGCTTGCTCGCGAAGATCGTCAACGATAACGCGCCCTTCCAGGTGCAGCGTGGAGCCTTGAAGTTCTTCGCGAGCAAGCTCGCTCCTACAGGCGATCGCGTCACGCAAGACAGTAAGAAAAACAATAAAAATATCGGAGTGCTTTATGAAAACAACAATAAAGCTGGGCCTCGTTGCATCCTGCCTGAGCCTGCCCTTTGGCGCTCAAGCCCTGGAGTTTGGCGGTTACCTGCGCAGCGGCGCCGGCACCTCTACCGGCAGCGGCAAGCAGCAGTGCTTCCAATTGCCGGGCGCGCAAACCAAATATCGCCTGGGCAACGAATGCGAGCAGTACGGCGAACTGGAATTGCGCCAGGACCTGCTGACCTTCGACGATGGCTCTGTGCTCAGCGTCGATGCCATGGCGTCCCTCTATAACAAGTACGACCGCGCCCTGAAATTCCAGGGCGAGAACAACGGCTCTGCGCGTATGCCGCAGATGTACGCGCAATGGTCCAACCTGTCCGGTCTCAATGGCGGTTCGCTGTGGGCCGGGCGGCGTTACTACAAGCGTAACGACATCCATATCTCCGACTTCTACTACTGGAACCAGAGCGCCACCGGTGGCGGTATCGAGGATGTGTTGATCGGCGGCTTGAAATACAGCTACGCGCTGTCACGCAAAGACAACCTGTACCAGAAGGAATACGCCACCCGGCATGACTTCAATGTGGCCGGCTTCAACACCAACCCGGGCGGCGAACTGGAGCTTGGCTTGAGCTACATCCAAAAGGCCGGCGGGCGTGACACCAACAGCGGTTGGGCGTTGACCGCGCAGCATGTGCAAAGCGCGTTCCTGGGCGGCAAGAACAAGTTCGCTTTGCAGTATGGCGAAGGTCCGGGCACCGGCCTGGGTTACACCGGCAATACGCGGTTGGACAAGAGCAGCAAAAGCTACCGTGCCGTGGAGTTTTTCGACTGGCAATTGACCCCGCGTTTTGGTGGGCAGGTCCAGGCGGTGTACCAGAAGGATGTGCGTCCCGGGCGCCAGGACCTGAACTGGCTGTCGCTCGGCGTGCGCCCGGCGTATGCCATCAGTGAGCAATTCAAACTGGTCACCGAACTGGGGCACGATCAGGTCGAGGCCACGGGCGGTACGCGCAAGCTGAGCAAATTCACCTTCGCGCCGACCTGGTCGCCCAAGGGCCCGGAATTCTGGGCACGGCCGGAAGTGCGCTTGTACTACACCTATGCCACTTGGAACCAGGCGGCCAAGCGCGCGGCGAATGAGCTGGCGGCAGGTTCGGCGTTGTCCGACACCGGTGCCTACGGCACGGCGCGGCATGGGTCGAACATGGGCGTGCAGGTTGAATACTGGTGGAAATGACTCGTACTGATGGGGGAGGGGCCAAGCCTCCTCCCACATTTGATCTTCGTTTGCCATGAATTTAAAGAACAACAACAGGTGAAGCCATGAACCCCTCTCAACCCCTGGAACTGCTGGCACCCCTGTCCGGAATGCTGCTGGCGCTGGATCAGGTGCCGGACCCGGTATTTTCCAGCCGCATGATCGGTGATGGTGTGTGCATCGATCCCACCTCGCAGACCCTCTGTGCACCGCTGGCCGGAGTGATCAGCAATATTCAGGACAGCGGCCATGCGGTCAGCGTCACCGACGACAACGGCGTTCAGGTGCTGATGCATGTCGGCCTGGACACCGTGAGCCTGGCAGGCAAGGGCTTTACCCGCCTGGTCGAAGAGGGCCAGCGGGTGACGGCCGGCCAGCCGTTGATCGAGTTCGACGCCGACTATGTCGCGCTCAATGCGCGCAGTGTGTTGACCTTGATGCTGGTGGTCAGTGGCGAGCCGTTCGTGGTGCTGGCGGCGCAGGGCGACCTGATTGAAGAGGGCCGGCCGGTGCTGCGACTCTCGCCCGGCGCGGCAGCGGCAGACGCGAATGAGCAGCAGGGCTCGGCGCTGTTCTCCAAACCGCTGACCTTGCTCAATGCCCACGGCTTGCACGCTCGCCCTGCGGCGGTGCTGGCCCAGGCGGCGAAAGGCTTCAGTTCAAGCATCTACCTGCACAAGCAGACCCAGAGCGCCAATGCCAAGTCGTTGGTGGCGATCATGGCGCTGCAAACCGTGCAGGGCGACACCTTGCAGGTGAGCGCGGCGGGTGAAGACGCCGAGGCCGCGATCCGGGCGCTGGCGGCATTGTTGGCCGAGGGCTGTGGCGAAACGGTGGTGGCTGCGGCTGAACGGCTTGAGCCTGCCGCGCCGGTGTCGTCGGCTGCGCTGCTGCGCGGGGTATGCGCGTCACCGGGCTCGGCGTTCGGCCAGGTGGTCCAGGTGGCCGAGCCTGCGCTGACTATTACTGAAGCCGGCGCCGGCGAAGCCACCGAGCGCGATGCACTGGTGCGCGGCCTGCTGGCGGCCAACGAGGCCTTGCAACGCTTGCAAGCCGGCGCCGCCGGCAGTGCCCGGGCCGACATCTTCCGCGCCCATCAGGAGCTGCTTGAAGACCCGACACTGCTCGAGCAGGCCCACCTGTTGCTGGCCAAGGGCAAGAGCGCAGCATTTGCCTGGAACAGCGCCACCGCCGCCACGGCTAAATTGTTCCAGGGCCTGGGCAATGCGTTGCTCGCCGAGCGTGCGGCAGACCTGTCCGACGTCGGCCGGCGCGTGCTCAAACTGATTCTGGGTGTTGAGGACCGCGCCTGGACCCTGCCGGAGCGGGCTATCCTGATCGCCGAGCAACTGACCCCCTCGCAAACCGCGAATCTCGATACCCGCAAGGTGTTGGGGTTTGTCACGGTCGGCGGCGGCGCTACCAGTCACGTCGCAATCCTCGCCCGCGCGCTGGGCATTCCCGCCCTCTGTGGTGCGCCCGCTGACGTATTGGCGTTGGCCGAGGGTACGCACGTGCTTCTTGACGCCGATCAGGGCGAACTGCACCTGGAGCCGGACCAGGTCGACATCGACCACTCCCAGGCGGCCCGTGCGCGGCAGGGGGTGCGACGTCAACGCGAAGTGGCCGAGGCCGCCCAGGCTGCCGTCACCCGCGACGGCCATCACGTCGACGTCACGGCCAACGTCGCCTCGTTGCAGGACGTGGAGCAGTCCCTGGCCCTGGGCGGCGAAGGTGTCGGCCTGCTGCGTTCGGAATTTCTCTACCTGGACCGCAACCGCGCGCCCAGCCCCGCCGAGCAGGCCGGCACCTATCGCGCCATTGCCCGTGCCCTGGGCACCGAGCGCAATCTGGTGGTGCGCACCCTGGATGTCGGCGGCGACAAACCGCTGGCCTATGTACCGATGGAAGCCGAAACCAACCCGTTCCTGGGCTTGCGCGGTATTCGCCTGTGCCTGGAGCGGCCGGAGCTGTTGCGCGAACAGTTTCGCGCAATCCTCGCCTGTGCCGGGCTGGCGCGGCTGCACATCATGTTGCCGATGGTCAGCCTGCTTTCGGAGCTGCATCTGGCGCGCAAGGTGCTCGAGGAGGAAGCGCGGGCACTCGGGCTCAGCGAGTTGCCAAAGTTGGGCATCATGATTGAAGTGCCATCCGCCGCGTTGATGGCCGATGTGTTCGCGCCCCATGTGGATTTCTTTTCCATCGGTACCAATGACCTGACCCAGTACACCCTGGCCATGGATCGCGACCACCCACGTCTGGCCAGCCAGGCCGACAGTTTTCACCCGGCGGTGCTGCGCCTGATCGCTACCACGGTCAAGGCTGCCCATGCCCATGGCAAGTGGGTGGGCGTATGCGGTGCGCTGGCCTCCGAAACCCTGGCGGTGCCGGTGTTGATCGGACTGGGCGTGGATGAACTGTCGGTCAGCGTGCAGTTGATCCCGAGCATCAAGGCCACGGTGCGTGAACTGGACCTGGTCGACTGCCAGATCATCGCCCGGCAGGTGCTGGGCCTGGAAGAAGCCGGCCAGGTGCGTGAGGCTTTGCGCCTGTACCACGCCGCCACCGTTGAAACCTCATCTGTCGTGGAGCACTGAGCATGTTCGAGAAATTGCAGCGGGCGTTCTGGAAAGCCCTGACGCCGGATCTGATTGCGGAAACGGTCGCGGCGCCGGCGGGGGACAGCCTGTTACCGGTCGATGTGCTGAGCGCATTGGGCGGCGAGGCCAACCTCAGGTCGCAACAACGCGTGGCGCTGACGCGGGTGCGGGTGCAGTTGAAAGAGGCGGGGCGGTTGGATGAGTCAGCGCTGAAAGCGGCGGGCGTGCCGGGCGTCATGGTGTTGGCGGGGGGCGTGGTCCATCTGCTCACCGGTCTCCAAGCCAAGTAGAGGTCAAAATGTGGGAGGGGGCTTGCCCCCGATGGCGGTCTGTCAGTCAATCCATCCAGTGACTGACACTCCCTCATCGGGGGCAAGCCCCCTCCCACATTGCTCTATGGAGCATTGGGTTTACAGCTGCGGGGTTTCTTCCGGCGGCTTGGTCTTGTCCACACCCGGCACATGCAGGTTGCCTTCCACCACCTGGTTACCTTCCAGCTGCGGTTGGGTCACCCAGGTCAGAATGTCGTAGTAGCGCCGGATGTTCGCCACAAAATGCACCGGCTCGCCGCCCCGGGCATAACCGTAGCGCGTCTTGCTGTACCACTGCTTCTGCGACAGGCGCGGCAGCATTTTCTTCACATCCAGCCATTTGTTCGGGTTAAGGCCTTCCTTCTTGGCCAGAAGGCGCGCGTCGTCCAGGTGCCCGGTGCCGACGTTGTAGGCCGCGAGGGCAAACCAGGTACGGTCGGGCTCGGCGATCTTGTCGTCCAGCTCGTCCTTGATCTTGGCCAGGTACTTGGCGCCGCCCATGATGCTTTGCCTGGCATCCAGGCGATTGGACACACCCATTGCCTGGGCGGTGTTCTGGGTCAGCATCATCAAGCCGCGCACGCCGGTCTTGGATGTAACCGCCGGCTGCCACAGCGATTCCTGGTAGCCGATGGCCGCCAACAGTCGCCAGTCGACCTTTTCTTCCTTGGCGTAGGCGCGAAAGTGCTTCTCGTATTTGGGCAGGCGCTGTTGCAAATGCTGGGCGAAGGTATAGGCGCCGACATACCCCAGTACATCGACGTGCCCGTAATAGCGATCTTTCAGACGCTGGAGGGTGCCGTTCTTCTCGACCTTGTCCAGGTAACTGTTGATCTCGTTGAGCAGGCTGTTGTCAACGCCTGCGGCCACGGCCCAGCTCTGGTTGCTGGCATTGCCCAGATCGAACGCGACCCGCACGTTGGGGAAGTACACCTGGTTCATGGCGACTTCGTTGGAGTCCACCAGGGTCAGGTCGATTTGCCCTTCGTCGACCATGCGCAGCAGATCGACCACCTCAACGGCATCGGATTCTTCGTATTCGATGGCAGGGTTCTGTTTTTTAAGCGCCGCCAACTGCTCGGCGTGGGTGCTGCCCTTGAGCACCATGATCTTCTTGCCGACCAGGTCCGCCGCATTGGTCGGCCGTGACTGGCCGTTGCGGTAGATGATCTGCGGCGTCACTTCGAGGTACGGGTGGGAAAAGCGCACCTGCTGCTGGCGCTGCTCGCTGCTGACCAGGCCGGCGGCGGCGAGCACCGGACCGTTGGGCTTGCCCAACTGGCCGAACAGGTCATCGAGGTTGTCGGCGGTTTCGATTTCCAGCTTGACGCCCAGGTCATCGGCAAAGCGCTTGACCAGTTCGTATTCGAAACCGGTTTCACCGTTGCGGTCCTGGAAATACGTAGCCGGGCTGTTCCGGGTAACCACCCGCAATACGCCATCCTCCTTGATTCGCTCGAGCGTGCTGGGTTTATCAACACAGGCGCTGAGCATCAGGAAGAGTCCGGTGACGATGAGCCATTTGGCGCATCGCGGGCGCAAAGCAGTTGGGGAGAACATCTGCGCAGTATACGCAAACGGCCCACGGCGCCATATCTCGACAGCGGCACACTTGTCTGCTAGTCGCTGCGAAACTGTGCTGCATCCCGCAGAAACGCGGCCTGGCGCGTGATTGTGACGGTTAAAATATCTGCGCCCGATGCCATGGAATGCCCCTCGACACCGCGCAAACCGTGCCAACTGACGTTCGGCAGCGGCCACCGGTAGCGTTTCGGGTGCCGTGGGCGAAGGTTTACGCTAGAATGCACGGCCTCAAAGCACACCCCCTTCCCGAGGCTGTCCCGAAGATGTTGATCCTGCGCGGCGCTCCTGCCCTTTCTGCCTTTCGCCACAGCAAACTCCTTGAGCAACTGAGCCAGAAGGTTCCAGCTGTTACAGGCCTGTATGCTGAATTTGCTCACTTCGCCGACGTAACCGGCGTCTTGACCGCCGACGAACAGCAAGTGCTCGCACGCCTTCTGAAGTACGGCCCCAGCGTTCCCGTTCAAGAGCCGACCGGCCGCTTGTTCCTGGTGCTGCCGCGGTTCGGCACCATCTCGCCGTGGTCGAGCAAGGCCAGTGACATCGCCCGCAACTGCGGCCTGGACAAAATCCAGCGCCTGGAGCGTGGTATCGCGTTCTACGTGGCCGGCCAGTTCAGCGATGCCGACGCCGAGCTGATCGCCAGCAGCCTGCACGATCGCATGACCCAGATCATCGTCAGCCAGCTGGAGCAGGCTGCCGGGCTGTTCAGCCACGCCGAAGCCAGGCCACTGACGGCGATCGACCTGCTCGGCGGTGGCCGCGCCGCCCTCGAGAAGGCCAATACCGAACTGGGCCTGGCCCTGGCCGAAGACGAGATCGACTACCTGGTCAACGCCTTCACCGGCTTGAAGCGCAACCCCCACGACATCGAACTGATGATGTTCGCCCAGGCCAACTCCGAGCATTGCCGTCACAAGATCTTCAACGCCAGTTGGGACATCGACGGCCAGAGCCAGGAAAAAAGCCTGTTCGGCATGATCAAGAACACCTACGTGATGCACAGCGAAGGCGTTCTGTCGGCTTATAAGGACAACGCCTCGGTGATCGTCGGCTCCGTCGCCGGCCGCTTCTTCCCGGACCCGGAAACCCGCCAGTACGGCGCGGTGCAGGAGCCGGTGCACATCCTGATGAAGGTTGAAACCCACAACCACCCGACTGCGATTGCTCCATTCCCTGGCGCAGCTACCGGTTCGGGCGGCGAAATCCGTGACGAAGGTGCCACCGGCCGGGGCGCCAAGCCCAAGGCGGGCCTTACCGGGTTCACCGTGTCCAACCTGCAGATCCCAGGCTTCGAACAGCCATGGGAAGTGCCGTACGGCAAGCCCGAGCGCATCGTCACCGCGCTGGACATCATGATCGAAGGCCCGCTGGGCGGCGCCGCGTTCAACAACGAATTCGGGCGCCCGGCGCTGACCGGTTACTTCCGTACCTTCGAACAATCCATCACCACCCCTCGTGGCGATGAAGTGCGCGGCTACCACAAGCCGATCATGTTGGCCGGCGGCATGGGCAACATCCGTGAAGAACACGTCAAGAAAGGCGAGATCCTGGTCGGTTCCAAGCTGATCGTGCTCGGCGGCCCGGCCATGTTGATCGGCCTGGGTGGCGGCGCGGCTTCCTCCATGGCCACCGGCACCAGTTCGGCCGACCTCGACTTCGCTTCCGTACAGCGCGAAAACCCCGAGATGGAACGCCGCTGCCAGGAAGTCATCGACCGTTGCTGGCAGTTGGGTGACAAGAACCCGATCAGCTTCATCCACGACGTCGGCGCCGGTGGTTTGTCCAACGCCTTCCCGGAACTGGTCAACGATGGCGACCGTGGTGGCCGTTTCGAGCTGCGCAACATTCCAAACGACGAGCCGGGCATGGCCCCGCACGAAATCTGGAGCAACGAATCCCAGGAGCGCTACGTACTGGCCGTTGGCCCTGAAGACTTTGCGCGTTTCCAGGCCATCTGCGAACGCGAGCGCTGCCCGTTTGCCGTGGTCGGCGAAGCCACTGCCGAGCCGCAGCTTACTGTTACAGATAGCCACTTCGGCAACAGCCCGGTGGACATGCCGCTCGAAGTGCTGCTGGGCAAAGCCCCGCGCATGCACCGTTCGGCGGTACGTGAAAGCGAGCTGGGCGATGATTTCGACCCAAGCACGCTGGACTTGTCCGACAGCATCGAGCGCGTGCTGCACCACCCGGCCGTGGCGAGCAAAAGCTTCCTGATCACCATCGGCGACCGCACCATCACCGGCCTGGTTGCCCGTGACCAAATGGTCGGTCCGTGGCAGGTGCCGGTAGCCGACGTTGCCGTCACCGCCACCAGCTTCGACGTCTACACCGGTGAAGCCATGGCCATGGGCGAGCGTACGCCGCTGGCCCTGCTGGACGCTCCGGCGTCGGGCCGCATGGCCATCGGTGAAACCCTGACCAATATCGCGGCCTCGCGCATCGGCAAGCTGTCCGACATCAAACTGTCGGCCAACTGGATGTCCGCTGCCGGCCACCCGGGTGAAGATGCACGCCTCTACGACACGGTCAAAGCCGTCGGCATGGAGCTGTGCCCTGAGCTGGGTATCACCATTCCGGTGGGCAAGGACTCCATGTCCATGGCCACCCGTTGGAACGAGGACGGCACCGACAAGAGCGTCACCTCGCCGCTGTCGTTGATCGTCACCGGTTTCGCGCCGGTCACTGACATCCGCCAGACCCTGACCCCGCAATTGCGCATGGACAAGGGCACCACCGATCTGATCCTGATCGACCTGGGCCGTGGCCAGAACCGCATGGGCGCCTCGATCCTGGCGCAGACTCACGGCAAGCTCGGCAGACACGCGCCGGATGTCGACGACGCCGAAGACCTCAAAGCGTTCTTTGCCGTGATCCAGGGCTTGAATGCCGACGGTCACGTGTTGGCATACCACGACCGTTCCGACGGTGGTTTGCTGACCAGCGTCGTGGAAATGGCCTTCGCCGGTCACTGCGGCCTGAACATCGTGCTCGACAGCGTTGCCGAGGATGCCGCCGAGATCAACGGCATCCTGTTCAACGAAGAGTTGGGGGCGGTGATCCAGGTGCGCCAGGACGCTACCCCGGATGTGCTCGCACAGTTCAGCGCCGCCGGCCTGGACGACTGCGTGGCGGTGATTGGCCAGCCAATCAACAACGGTGAAGTCAATATCTCCTTCAATGGCGACACCGTATTTGCCGGCCAGCGCCGTCTGCTGCAACGCCAGTGGGCAGAGACCAGTTATCAGGTCCAGCGCCTGCGCGACAACGTCGACTGCGCCGAGCAGGAATTCGACGCAATCCTGGAAGAAGACAACCCGGGCCTGAGCACCATGCTCAGCTTCGACGTCAACCAGGACATCGCCGCGCCCTACATCAAGAAAGGCATCCGCCCACAGGTTGCCGTGCTGCGTGAGCAGGGCGTCAACGGCCAGGTGGAAATGGCGGCGGCGTTCGATCGTGCCGGGTTCAATGCGATCGACGTGCACATGAGCGACATCCTCGCCGGTCGCGTCGACCTCAACGAGTTCAAAGGCCTGGTGGCCTGCGGTGGTTTCTCCTACGGCGACGTGCTGGGTGCCGGCGAAGGCTGGGCCAAGTCGGCCCTGTTCAACAGCCGCGCCCGCGACGCGTTCCAGGGTTTCTTCGAGCGCAACGACAGCTTCACCCTGGGCGTGTGCAACGGTTGCCAGATGATGTCCAACCTCAGCGAACTGATCCCGGGCAGCGAGTTCTGGCCGCACTTTGTGCGTAACCGTTCCGAGCAGTTCGAAGCCCGTGTCGCCATGGTGCAGGTGCAGGAATCCAACTCGATCTTCCTGCAGGGCATGGCCGGTTCGCGCATGCCAATCGCCATCGCCCACGGCGAAGGCCATGCCGAGTTCGCCAGCGAAGAAGCGCTGCTCGAAGCTGACCTGTCCGGCACCGTGGCCCTGCGCTTTGTCGATAACCACGGCAAAGTCACCGAAAGCTACCCGGCCAACCCGAACGGCTCGCCGCGCGGGATCACCGGCCTGACCAGCCGCGACGGTCGCGTCACCATCATGATGCCGCACCCGGAGCGCGTATTCCGCGCCGTGCAGAACTCGTGGCGCCCGGAAGAGTGGAACGAAGACGGCGCCTGGATGCGCATGTTCCGCAACGCCCGTGTGTGGGTGAACTAAGGCCGTGTACAAGCTCGCCTTCTTCGTACCCGACAGCCACGTGGAGACGGTGAAAACCGCCGTCTTCGCCGCCGGCGGCGGGCGCATCGGCGACTACGACAGCTGCGCCTGGCAAGTGCTGGGCCAGGGCCAATTCCGCGCGCTGGACGGCAGCCAGCCGTTTATCGGGCAGGTGGGCCAGGTTGAAGTGGTTGAGGAATGGAAGGTTGAGCTGGTGGTGGCGGATGAGTTGATTGTGGCTGCAGTGGCTGCTTTGAAGCTGAGCCATCCGTATGAGACACCGGCGTATGAGGTGTGGCAGTTGGCGGATTTTTAATCGGTTGGCTGCATAAACAAGCAACCCGCTGGGCCAGTTTGGTCAGCGGGTTTTTTGTTGCCTTTCAAGGCCTCATCGGGGGCAAGCCCCCTCCCACATTTTGAATTGCGAATACCTTCAAGTGTGGGAGGGGGCTTGCCCCCGATGGCGTCCGCCCAGGCGCCTCAGACCTTTCCGACAAACCTTTCAGGTTGTCCCTCGGAACCTGTCTTCCTAGCCTATCGGTTTGAATTTTCTAGGCGGTGCAGTGATATGAGTCTGACGATCAAGACCGATATGCGGTTATTGCAGAGTGTGATGTATCACATCACAATCGCACCATGATCGTTAGTTGGAAACATAAAGGCCTTCGTGTTTTTTATGAAACTGGCTCAACCAAAGGGATCAATGCGAACCATGCAAATCGCTTGCGCCGTGTCTTGCTGATTTTAGACAGTGCGAGTCACTGGAGCGATCTGGAACTGCCAGGTTGGCGCTTCCATCGCTTGAAGGGAGACCTTGTCGACTATTGGTCGGTGAGCATCACTGGCAACTGGCGAATCATATTTCGTATGTTCGACGATCAGGTCGAGCTGGTCGACTATCTCGATTACCACTGAGAAGGGGTCTGTTTATGGGTATGCACAATCCTCCTCACCCAGGAGAAATACTGCTTGAGGATGTTATTCCGGGGCTCGGAATGACCATCACTGAAGTGGCAAGGCGCCTGGGTTTCGCCAGGGAGACCTTTTCCAGAATTCTTCACGGACACGCGCCGGTCAGTCCTGATCTGGCGGTACGGCTGGAGCGCGCTGGCATCAGTAAAGCTCAGATGTGGCTCTCAATGCAGAGCAGCTATGACCTGTGGCAGGCAGAACATCGAGAACAGCCTGTTATTGAGCGGTTTGCTCGGGTTGAGTAAATGAGGTCAAAGAGCCCGGCTTAGACCGGGTTTTTGTTGCGTGCTGGATCTACATCTCTCGGAGATTTCCGACAAGCCTTTCAGGTTGTCCGTCGGAACTCGCACAACTGACCTTCGCCAGTCGCTGCCAATTCAGCGACCGGGACTGCAAGCCCGCCGAAATAATGTTAGGAGCTCGCAAGCGCCGCTATAATCGTGGCGCTTTTCATGGTCATCGTTTTCTGGTGGCTGTGCGCGGGAGACCTTTGGGTCTGCCGAGGTGCTCCTGACTCGGTCTTGCAGAACCGCGCACAGCTGCCACCCATCATCTGCAAGTGATGCTGACAGCTCCTATTTTTCAGGAGTTTTACCATGATCAAAGATAGCCCAAACCTCCCATCTGACTCCCCGCCCACCGACCAAATCTTCACCGTCCTGACCCACCTGAACAGCGAAACCCTGCTCGCCAACGCCTCTCAAGACCTGGCATCGGTACAGGCACTGGCGAGTAATCTGGCATTTGATGTCGACGGTCCCCAGCGTGATGCCGTGCTGGGTATTCATCGAATGGTGGAGGGCATTCAGTTGATGGTGGAACGGGTGCTGGATCTTCGCGAAGTGTCAGCAGCCACCGCCAACTGATCATTCCCGCGCGGAGCATGGCGACGATCAATACTGCGTTGACAAGAAACCCGCTGGGCCAGTTTGGCCAGCGGGTTTTTTGTTGGCTGTAACGACCCTGTCGCGAGCAAGCCCGGCTCTCATGTTTGAGCGCATGGACATGGTGTATATCCATCCACGCTTGACGCCATTTCTTTCACATGGCACTGTATAAATGTACAGTATGTGAGGTGTTCGGTAATACGTGACGTTCAGTCGGTTGCGCCGCCAATCATCCCACTGTGCACATGACCAGGACGGTCATGTTTCATTCTTGACCCGATCATCGGGTCCCATGTTGAAAGAGAGGGAACTCCTATGTCTTATCCAGAAAGCAAACTCACCGGCATGACCGGCTTCGCCAAAGCCGCTAAGGTCACTGGCGGCTGGTCCGGTCCGGTTGTCAGCATCACTAACCTGGATCAGCTCAAAACCAATATTGCCGGTTCCACACCCCGCGTGCTGGTGATCAATAGCAATATCTCGGCGTCCAGTTTGACCAAGGTCTCCATGGGTTCAAATAAAACCCTGGTCGGTTCGTTCCAGAACCGCACGCTCAACAACATTCACTTGCGTGCGACACCTGAGTCGCAAAACATCATTTTTCAGAACATCGTTTTCCAGCACTCGGCGGGTATCAAGGCCAATGATGATATCCAGCTGTACCTCAACTACGGCAGCAAGTACTGGATCGATCACTGCTCCTTTGTCGGCCATGACTGGTCCGCCAACGATGGCAGCCTCGACAAGCTGTTATACATCGGCGACAAGGCCGACTACGCGACCATCAGCAACTGTTTTTTCGGCAACCACAAGTATGGCCTGATCCTGGGCCACCCGAGCGATGACAACAACACAGCCTTCAATGGTTTCCCACGGCTGACTATTTGCCATAATCGCTTCGAGAATATGGAAGTGCGCGCACCGGGGTTGATGCGTTATGGCTACTTCCATGTCTATAACAACTACATCAACAAGTTTCATCTCGGCTTTACGCTGGCGCAAAACGCCAACATTCTTTCCGAGAGCAACAACTTTGGCGAAGGCAGCGCAAGCAACGGCATGTTGGATGATAAAGGCAACGGTACGTTTACCGATATTGGCAGCGTGCCTGCTATCACGAATCAGAAGTCGCCCAAAGCGCAGTGGACCGCCTCGTCCAATTACACCTACACCTTGAGGACCGCCGCGCAGGCAAAGGATTTCACCGTCAAGAATGCGGGGGCCCAGTCGGTAAGCCTGGTATTCGGTGGCTAAAGCCTGGAAGCTCAGCCACCCCGATGAGATACCGGCGTGACGTGTGGCAGTTGGCGGATTTCTAATCTGTGGGCTGCATAAACAAGAAACCCGCTGGGCCAGTTTGGTCAGCGGGTTTTTTGTTGGCTGTCAGGGCCTCATCGGCGTCGTGACAGGCGCCCCCGATCTTTCTGACAATACCCAGCGGTTGCCGCTCGGAATCAGCCCCATTAGTTTGATCGACTCATTTAAGCTGAGCCACACTTCATGGACGATACCGAACACCTCAATCGCGAAAGCGACTTTCAAGAAGCCCTCAAAGACGCCAGGCAGGACGAAACCGTCATCTGGAATAAAGTCCAACAAGTCAGTTCCCACAGCCATGTCGCACTCTGTCTTTTGAACGGCACTGCACGCACATTTGAACTCACTGCTGCCAGCTGGGACATCGGTGCTGCGCCAGAGGCATACCTCCTCCATCCTTGGAGCTATCTGACATTCGTTCTGCGAGCACAAATACCTGTCTTTGCCCGAGGACGAGTGTCTACCCAGGCCACACACCGCTTTACCTGTAAAAGTGGTGACCAATCCTTCGAGTTCTCGACCTGGCTCAAGGTCAGGAAAAAATACCAAGCCTTCTCTTTTGCGCCGGATACCGTCGCTCAAAGAGAGCACTCAGTTCGCTCCACCGGTAAAGCCCAGTTGCCTTGTTTTTCAGCGATTACCCAAGCCATGGCCAATCAGCCCTATCACTACGCGGTGGCTGTCAGTCTTGGAGGGCAATACTGAGGCTACCGAAATTGTTGATGGGTCGGAGATTGTCGAAACCCGCTAGCCCAGTTTGGCCAGCGGTTTTTTTGTTGGCGGTTCTGGCCTCATCGGGGGCAAGCCCCCTCCCACATTTTGATCGGTGCCGGACTTGGCAATGCGGTCAAGTGTGGGAGGGGGCTTGCCCCCGATGAGGCCAGAACAACCACGACATCTCTAAACCCTGGCGCCGACCTCACGGCCACTGACCAACCGCTCCAACGCCTCACCCAACCCGGATGCCCTGTCGCCCATCAACAGATGCCAAACACCGCTGTCGAGCTGACTTACCCCTTGGCAGCCCAGCGCAGTGAGCTGAGCCTCAGACAACCGCGAATCATCCCCCAACTCCACCCGCAACCGGGTCATCGCCACTGCTTCCAGCTGGCGCACATTCTCTCGACCACCCAGCGCGCTCAGCCATTTCTCGGCCTCCTGCACATGCACCGTCACTGGCTTATCCACAGGCGCAACCGCTGCAGGCGCTGCCGCAACAAACCCCGGCATGGCCAAGCGAATTTCATCAGCAATGCTATCGGCCATGGGCCCGACGACCACCTGCAAGCTGCCGCCATTACCTGGCCGTACGACAGCCATGGCGCCCAGCGCTTTGAGTTCAGCATCCACCGCCTTGTTGCGATCCACCATGTCCAAGCGCAGCCGCGTGGTGCAAGCACCCACACTCAGCAAGTTCTCAGCACCGCCCAGCGCCTGGATGTAGGCCGTCGCACGCTGGTTGTCGCTCATGGCCTCGGCCTGCACCACCTGGATATCTTCACGACCCGGCGTCTTGAGGTTGAAGCGGCGGATGCAGTAGGTGAACACCGAGTAGTAGATCAGCGCGTAAGCCAAGCCAACCGGGAACACCAGCCAGCCATTGGTGGATTTGCCCCAACCGAGCACCATGTCGATAAACCCACCGGAGAAGGTAAAGCCGAGATGGATATTCAACAGGTTGGTGAGCGCCATCGACAGGCCAGTCAGCAGTGCGTGGATCAGGTACAGGAACGGCGCCAGGAACATGAACGCAAATTCAATCGGTTCCGTCACGCCGGTCAGGAATGAGGTCAGTGCCATCGACAGGAAAATCCCGCCCATCACTTTACGGCGCTCCGGCAACGCATTGCGGTACATCGCCAGGCACGCGGCGGGCAGGCCGAACAGCATCACCGGGAACATGCCGGTCATGAATTGGCCGCCTTTCGGGTCGCCGGCGAAGTAGCGGGTCAGGTCGCCGGTCACCACCGCGCCGGTTGCCGGGTCGGTGAAGGTGCCAAACACGAACCACGCCATATTGTTGAGGATGTGGTGCAGGCCGGTGACGATCAGTAAACGGTTGAACACGCCAAACACGAAGGCGCCCAGGCTGCCGCTTTCCATCAGCAACACGCCGAAGCTGTTGATGCCGTGCTGGATCGGCGGCCAGATCAAACCAAAGATCACGCCCAGGCCCACCGCCGAAAAGCCGGTGACAATCGGCACAAAGCGTCGCCCGCCAAAGAACGCCAGGTACTCCGGCAGCTTGATGTCCTTGAAGCGGTTATACAGCGCGCCCGCCATCAGGCCACTGGCGATACCGGCGAGCATGCCCATGTTGATGGAGGTGTCCATCACCTTGAGTGTGGAGATCATCACCAGGTAGCCAATCGCCCCCGCCAGGCCGGCCGTGCCGTTGTTGTCGCGGGCAAAGCCCACGGCGATGCCGATGGCGAAGATCAGCGCCAGGTTGGCGAAGATCGCCTGCCCGGCATCGTGCATCACCGCGATGTTGAGCAAATCGGTGTCGCCCAGGCGCAGCAACAGGCCGGCGATCGGCAGGATCGCAATCGGCAGCATCAGGGCGCGGCCCAGGCGTTGCAGGCCTTCGATGAAATGTTGGTACATGGCGTGTCTCCCTATTCTTGTTGTTGTCAGCTCAGCGGCCAGTGGTGTTGACAGGCGTGGCGAACGGCCTTGGCGCTGCTCAGGTCAAGCAGCGTCTGGCTCAGTTGCCGGCATTGCGCCGCGTCCAGGTGACGGACGCGGTCCTTGATTTCGCCGATCTGCGGCGGGCTTACCGACAGTTCGCTGACACCCAGGCCGACCAGTACCGGCGTGGCCAGCGGGTCGGAGGCCAGGGCGCCGCACACGCCGACCCAACGCCCGTGTTTTGCCGCACCGGCGCAGGTCTGGGCGATCAGCCGCAGCAAGGCTGGATGCAGCGCGTCGACGCGGGCAGCCAAGCCTGCGTGGTCGCGATCCATGGCCAGGGTGTACTGGGACAGGTCATTGGTGCCGATGGACAAAAAGTCCGCGTGTTCGGCCAACTGCTCAGCCATCAGCGCGGCGGCGGGCACTTCGATCATCACACCCAGTTCGGGGCGCTGCGTCAGGTTCAGTTCCACGCACAGTTGATCCAGGCGTTGGCGGATCTGCAGCAGTTCGTCCACCTCGCTGACCATCGGCAACAGGATGCGGCAACGCGCCAGCGGCGAGACTTGCAACAGGGCGCGCAGTTGCTGGTCGAGCAGTTCCGGGCGCACCTGGGCCATGCGAATGCCGCGCAGGCCCAACACCGGGTTGGCTTCGACAGGCAGCGGCAGGTAGTCGAGCTGCTTGTCACCGCCCACGTCGATGGTCCGAATGATCACGGACTTGTCGCCCATCGCATCCAGCACGGCCTGATAAGCCTGGCGCTGTTCCTGTTCATCCGGTGCGGTGCGGCGGTCGACGAACAGAAATTCGGTGCGCAGCAAACCGACCCCATCGGCGCCATTTTCAAATGCGTGCCGGGCCTCGTTGCTGGAGGCGACGTTGGCGGCGACTTCAATGCTCACGCCATCGGTGGTGCGTGCCGGTTGTTGCGCCTGGGCGTGTTGCTGCTGGCGACGGAGCTTCTGCGCGTCGCGAATCTGGTGGACTTCAGCATGACGCGCGTCACTGGGGGCCAGTTCCAGCCGGCCATTGACGGCGTCCAGCACCACACGCTGGCCCTGAGGCACATCCAGCACCTCGGCACCCAGCGCGACCACGCAGGGCAAGCCTTTACCCCGCGCAAGAATGGCGACGTGTGACGTGGCGCCGCCTTCGGCCATGCAGATACCCACAGCCCGCTGCTCACTCAACTGCAGCAGATCTGACGGCGTCAGTTCATGGGCACTGACGATCGACCCGGCAGGCAGTTCAAAGTGCCAGGCCTCGCCCAGCAAGGCGCGCAGTACGCGTTGTTGCAGGTCGCGCAGATCGTTGGCGCGCTCGGCAAACAACGGCTTGCCCAGTGCCAGCAGCACCGCGCACTGGGCCTGGATCGCATCGCGCCAGGCGTGGGTGGCAGCGCTGCCGTGGGTGATGGCGGCGGTGGCCGCTTCCAGCAGCGCCGGGTCTTCGAGCAGCGCGAGGTGGGCGGCGAAGATGTCTTCCTCCTCGACGTTCTTGCGTTGGCGGGCATGGTCGAGGGTGCTGCGGATTTCATCGCGCACCTGCTGCAGAGCCGTGTCGAGGCGCTGTTGTTGTTCGTCGGCCGAATGGTTGCCGGTGTCTTCCGGCAGCTCGATGCCGGTCAGGCGAAACAGCGGCCCGCACACCAGGCCGGGCGCTGCACAAACGCCTTGCAACACATCGGCTTCCACACTGGCACGACGGGGCGCAGCAGCGGCCACCGGCACGTGATGGACTTCGCTGACTGCCACGGACAATGCCGCGATCAACCCTTGCAACGCGGCCTCGGCGTCCTTGCCACGGCAAACCACGCGCACTTCGTCGCCTTCGCCAATGCCCAGGCCCATCAAGCCAATCAGGCTGTCGCACGATGCCGACTTGTCAGCGAAGTGCAGGTGCGACTGGCTGCTGAAACCCTGGGCCGTCTTGCGAATCAAGGCGGCGGGGCGGGCATGCAAACCGCCACGGTGGGTGATGCGCACGCTGGCGCTGGCTTCTGAGTCGGCTTCGGAGTCGGCTTTTGAGTCGGCTTTTGAGTTGTAGTTATCCACAGCTGCTTGAACGGTGCTGGTCGCGCGCGCGGCAATCTGCAGCAATGGCTCTCCGACCTTGACCGTTTTCAGCGCCAAAGGCGTCAGTTCAAAGCGATCACTGTTGGTCAGGATGATCAGGCTCACCAGGCTCTTGCACTGACGCGCAATGCGGTCCAGGTCAAACTGCACCAGCGCCTGGCCCTGGCTCACCCGTGCGCCTTCCTTGACCAGCAAGGCAAAGCCTTCGCCATTGAGTTGCACGGTGTCGATGCCCACATGCATCAGCACCTCGGCACCGTTGTCGGCGCGCAGGGTCAGGGCGTGCCCGGTGCGGGCGACATGGATGATCACGCCGTCACAGGGTGCCTGCAGACAGTCGTTCAATGGGTCGATAGCGATACCGTCGCCCATGGCGCCGCTGGCGAACACTTCGTCGGGGACGCTGTTCAGGGCCAGCACCGGCCCACTCAAGGGGGCGCTGAGGGTCAGTCGATTATTGTTGTTGGACATGGGCACGGTACTCATCAGGAAAACGCCGCTTTAGTGGGTGCGGGTGACTTTGCTCAGGTGGCGCGGCTGGTCCGGGTCCATGCCCCGGGCCTCAGCCAGGCCGGCGGCCATCACGTAGAAACTCTGGATCGCCAGGATCGGGTCCAGGCTCGGGTGTTCGGCGCGGCTCAGGGTCAGGTCGCGTTCGGCGATATCGTCCGGCGCGGCCAGCAGCACCCGGGCACCGCGTTGACGCATATCGGCGGCCAGGCTCAACAGCCCGGCCTGCTCGGCGCCCCGTGGGGCGAACACCAGCAGGGGGTAGTTCTCGTCGATCAGCGCCATCGGCCCATGGCGCACCTCGGCGCTGCTGAAAGCTTCGGCCTGGATCGCCGAGGTTTCCTTGAGCTTGAGCGCGGCTTCCTGGGCGACGGCGAAACCGGCGCCACGGCCGATCACCATCAAGCGCTGGCTGCCTTTGAGGGCGTCGACGGCCAGGCGCCAATCCTGTCTGGCGGCGTCGCGCAGGCCATCGGGCAGGGCCTGGCAGGCTTGCAGCAGGTCGGTTTCCTGGTTCCAGTGGCCGATCAACTGCGCGCTGGCGCTGAGGGTGGCGATAAAACTCTTGGTCGCGGCCACGCTGAGTTCCGGCCCGGCGCACAGCGGCACATGGAATTCACACGCGGCTTCCAGCGGCGAGTCTTCGGCATTCACCAACGAAATGCTCAAGGCCCCGCGTTTGCGCAACAGGCGCAGGCTGTTGACCAAGTCCGGGCTCTGCCCCGACTGGGAGAACCCGAACGCCACCTGGCCGCTGACTTTCATTGGCGCCTGCAACAGGGTCACCACCGACATCGGCAACGACGCCACCGGAATGCCCACATGCTGCATGGCCAGGTAGGCGAAGTAGCTGGCGGCATGGTCCGAGCTGCCGCGGGCGATGGTCATCGCCACTTGCGGCGGCTGGCGGCGCAGGCGACCGGCGACTTCCGCCAGCAGCGGGTCCAGGCGTTGCAGTTGTGCGGCGACGGCGTCGCAGGAGGCCAGGGCCTCTTCAAGCATTTTTGAAGTCAATGGTTTCTCCTTCGACCATTACGTCGGTGAGTGTCAGGGAGCGGTCCAGGCGCACGCAGTCGGCGAAGCTGCCGGGTTGCAGGCGGCCGCGCGCTTCCAGGCCCAGGTAGTCCGCGGGAAATTGCGACAAGCGTTGTGAGGCTTCGCTGATAGGCAGGCCGATTTTCACCAGGTTGCGCAGCGCCTGGTCCATGGTCAGGGTGCTGCCGGCCAGGGTGCCGTCGGCCAGGCGTACGCCGCCCAGGCATTTGGTCACGGTGTGGCTGCCCAGCTTGTATTCGCCATCGGGCATGCCGGCGGCGGCGGTGGAGTCGGTGACGCAATACAGGCACGGGATCGAGCGCAGTGCCACGCGCATGGCACCGGGATGCACGTGAAGCAAGTCCGGGATCAACTCGGCGTATTGGGCATGGGCCAGCGCGGCGCCGACGATGCCCGGCTCGCGGTGATGCAGCGGGCTCATGGCGTTGTACAAATGCGTGAAGCTGGTAGCGCCGGCGGCGAGGGCGGCGACGCCTTCTTCATAGCTGCCCAGGGTATGGCCGATCTGCATGCGCACGCCGCGTTCGCTGAGGGCGCGGATCAATGCATCGTGGCCGGCGATTTCCGGGGCGATGGTAATCACCCGGATCGGCGCCAGGCGCAGGTAGGCTTCGACTTCCGCCATCAACGCGGTGTGGGCGAAGTTGGGTTGGGCGCCGAGTTTGCCCGGATTGATGTAAGGGCCTTCCAGGTGCACGCCCAATATCCGGGCGCTGCCCGTCGGACGTTGTTCGCAAAACCTGCCGAGTTCACCGAGGACGCTGGTGATTTCTTCCACCGGCGCCGTCATGGTGGTGGCCAGTAGCGAGGTGGTCCCAAACCGCACGTGGGTACGGGTAATGGTCTCGAAAGCGTGCGCACCTTCCATGATGTCCGCACCGCCGCCGCCGTGCACATGCAGGTCGATAAAGCCCGGCAGCAGGTAGGGCAGGTCGTTGTCGGCCGGGTCGCACGGCGTGCCTTCAATGGCGACCACCTTGCCGTGCTCGTGCACCAGGCGGCCGCGCATCCAGCCGCTGGGCGTGAGGATATTGTCTTCTGACATGGGCAGTTCTCTAGATTCGCAATTCGGCGGAATAGTCATGACGGCGCAGCTCTGCGACAAAGTCGTAGTAGTCGTTGCGGCAGTAGGTGTCGGTGATTTCAATCGGCGTGTTGTCGGCGGTGTAGCCCACGCGGGTCATCAGCAGCATGGCGGTGCCGGGGGCGATGCCCACCAGCTTGGCGAACTCGTCCGAGGCATTGATCGCCTGGATATGCTGCAGGGCGCGCACGATGGGCTTGCCGATCCCTTCCAGGTATTCGTACAGCGAATTGCCGATGGCTTGCGGCTGTGGCAGTACCGAGGCGGGCATGGCGGTCATTTCAATCGCCATCACCGTGTCATCGGCTTTGCGCAGACGCTTGAGGCGCGCCACTTTGTCGGTAGGCGACAGGCACAGGCGGATCAGCTCTTCGTGGGTTGGCGGGGTGATATCGCGTTCCAGCCATTGGGAAGTGGGTACAAAGCCTTTGAGCCGCAACATTTCGCTGAACCCCGACAGGCGCGACAACGGTTGTTCCAGGCGCGGCGTGATAAAGGTGCCGGAGCCCTGGCTGCGGCGGATCAGGCCCTGGGCAAGCAACACCTCCAGCGCTTTGCGGGCGGTCACCCGCGAGATGCTCAACTGCTCGCTGAGGGCGCGTTCCGAGGGCAGGGCCTGCTCGGATTTCCACTGGCCGGCATGGATCGCCGCTTCAAGGCTGCGGGCCAGTTGCAGGTACAGCGGCGTGGATTGCTTGTCGTCGGGGCGCAAGGCCAGGATGGGGTTCATCTGTCAGGTTTCCGATGCGTTATTGGAATGTTGTCGCCCGGTAATGGCCGGAAATTAATACCACTTAAATACCATGTCAATGCTACCAAAACGGTGCGTGCCCCGGTTTCAGGGCTCCTTAAGGGTGCCTGGTATCAAGTGGTATTAGAGAGGTCTTTATTGCGCGCACAAACGCACAGCCTGCGCGGTGAACTGGTATTCACCGGCAGGCGCTGCTTGAGGGCAGGAAATATTTTCGAATTATTTTACGAGCGGTCGCCGATCAGGGCCGAATCTCGATCAGGGTGCCGTCCTTGACCAGGGTCCAGACTTCGCGCATGTCCACATTGCGCATGCCGATGCAGCCGTCGGTCCAGTCCAGGGTGTGGAACCACTGCTCCGGGTAGTCTTCGGTGTCGGGCGTGCCGTGGATCATGATCATGCTGCCCGGTTTAACCCCTTCGCGGCGCGCGCGGGCGGCGTCGCTGATATTGGGGTAGGAGATGTGCATGGCCAGGTTGAAGCGCTCGCTGGTCTTGCGCCAGTCGATCCAGTAGAAGCCTTCAGGCGTGCGACGGTCGCCCTCGATCAGTTTGTGGCCTTTCGGGTTTTTACCCAGGGATATGCGATAGGTCTTGAGGGGCTTGCCGTCGTTGATCAGTTGCAACTGATGGGCGGATTTGAGCACCAAAACTTTTTCGACAGGTTTGCCGCCGAGGGTTTCCACCGTGGAGGCCGAGGACAGGGCAGCGAACAACACACAGATCAGAGCAAGCAACCAACGCATTGAAACGATTTCCCTTTGGCGACGATTGGCCGGCTTGTTATTGGGCGGGCTTGGACAGGGGAGGCACGGACTCGCTGCGCACCGGGAACAGCTGTTGCGCACGGTCAGCGAAGAAGCATTCTAAGGTACGCCCGACCGTGCGGAAAGCCAGCTCGGACCAAGGGATATCGGCGTGTGCGAACAGCTTCACTTCCAGGCTTTCCTGGCCTGCGGCGAAGTCCAGGTCGGCCAGCTCGGCGCGATAGAAAATATGCACCTGGTTGATGTGCGGCACATTGATCAGGGTATAGAGGCTCAGGTTGCGCACGCGGGCGCAGGCTTCTTCCAGGGTTTCGCGCATGGCGGCCTGTTCCACGGTTTCGCCGTTTTCCATAAAACCGGCGGGCAGGGTCCAGTACCCCAGGCGTGGCTCGATGGCGCGGCGGCACAGCAGCACTTTGTCTTCCCAGACCGGCACGGTACCGGCGACGATATTGGGGTTCTGATAGTGAATGGTCGAGCAGTGGTCGCACACATAGCGCAGGCGTGCGTCGCCTTCGGGAATGCGTTGGGTGACCGTTTTACCGCACTGGCTGCAGAAGTTCATGCTGGGGTTCCTGGAGAGTGGGCCTATCTTGGCTTGGCAGGCAGGGCCCTGCAAGTTGTCGTTTAGCGACACACCGGCGGTTTTGGGGTTGGGCGCCCGTGCGCTTTGGTGCATGATGCAAGGTAGCCAACAGATCGAGATGACTCATGCTGGACGAGCTACTTCGCCGGGTAAGCAATCACACCCCCCACACCCTGGAGACTGACGGGCGTTTCCCCGAGGCCGCGGTGCTGGTACCGATTACCCGCAGCGACGAACCCGAGCTGATCCTGACCCTGCGCGCCAGTGGCCTGTCGACCCATGGCGGCGAAGTGGCCTTTCCAGGCGGGCGCCGTGACCCCGAAGACCCGGACCTGATCTTTACCGCCCTGCGCGAAGCCGAAGAAGAAATCGGCCTGCCGCCGGGGCTGGTCGAGGTCATTGGCCCCTTGAGCCCGCTGATCTCCCTGCACGGCATCCGTGTAACGCCCTACGTGGGCGTGATCCCCGACTATGTCGAGTACCTGGCCAACGACGCCGAAATTGCAGCTGTCTTCAGCGTCCCCCTGGAGTTCTTTCGCCAGGACCCCCGCGAGCACACCCACCGCATCGACTATCAGGGCCGCAGTTGGTATGTGCCAAGCTACAGGTTCGGCGAATACAAGATCTGGGGCCTGACGGCAATCATGATCGTCGAGCTGATCAACCTGCTCTATGACGACGCCAAGATCAGCCTGCACCAGCCACCCAAGAGCTTCATCAATATCTAAGCCATCCTTTGAATGGCAAGCCGTGAGGGACAACCATGAAATACCGTCTGGGCGATGCCCGCGTCGAGACTCATCCACAAAGCTGGGTAGCACCCAATGCCACGCTGGTGGGCAAGGTCAAGCTGGAGGAGGGCGCCAACGTCTGGTTCAACGCGGTATTGCGTGGCGACAACGAACTGATCCTGATCGGCAGGAACAGCAATGTGCAGGACGGCAGCGTGATGCACACCGACATGGGCTACCCGCTGACCCTCGGCACCGGCGTGACCATCGGCCATAACGCCATGCTGCACGGCTGCACTGTCGACGACTACAGCCTGATCGGCATCAACGCGGTGGTTCTCAATGGCGCCAGAATTGGCAAGCACTGCATCATCGGCGCTAATTCGCTGATCGGCGAAGGCAAGGAAATTCCCGATGGCTCGCTGGTGATGGGGTCGCCGGGCAAGGTGGTACGTGAGCTGACCGAGGCGCAGAAACGCATGCTCGAAGCCAGCGCCGCGCACTATGTGCATAATTCGCAGCGGTATGCGCGTGATCTGGTTGAGCAGGAGCAATGAGTGCGGTTGAACGGCCTGTGGCCTCGCCTTGCGTGAGCATTTGCGCGTTGGACGAGGACGATATCTGCACCGGTTGCCAGCGTACGGTTGACGAGATTACGCGTTGGAGCCGCCTGGACAACGCCGAACGCCGGGTGGTGTTGGGGTTGTGTCATGAGCGGGCGGTGGCCAGTGGTTTAGTGTTTATGGCTTCTGGCAAATCCGGCGCCTGATAGACCGCCATCGGGGGCAAGCCCCCTCCCACCTTTTTGATCTGTGAACACAGTCAAGTGTGGGAGGCGGCTTGCCCCCGATGAGGCCCTTCCAGACGGCCTCCCTGTAATTGTGTACTCTGTGCGGCATCACCCACAGGTCCATCCCCATGCTCTTCCTGATCGCCTATATCAGCAGCGTCGTGCTGATCAACTTCGCCTTCTCCACCGCCCCGCACCTGGACGTGATCTGGTCCGCCTGGGGTGGCCTGGTCTTCATCCTGCGCGACATGGTGCAAACCCGCTTCGGCCACGGTGCGATCATCGCCATGCTGGCAGCGCTGGTGCTGTCGTATATCACTTCCGATCCGTCCATCGCCCTGGCCAGCGCCACGGCGTTCGCGGTGTCCGAATGCATCGACTGGCTGGTGTTCAGCATCACCCGGCGCCCGCTGCACGATCGCCTGTGGATCAGTTCGGCGCTGAGCATTCCCCTGGATACCTTTATCTTCTTCGGCCTGATCGGTGCGCTGACGCCGGCGGTGGCGGGCACGGCGCTGGTGTCGAAATTCGCCGGGGTCACCGTGGTGTGGCTGGTAATGGCCTGGCGCATCCGCCGGCGCGCCGTCGCCAACTGAGGCCAATTTTTACAGTTCATGTAAAATGCCGGCCTTTCTCCCCCATGATCCGCTCCCCTGAGGACCTGAGATGACCCGAATCGGAACTCCATTGTCGCCAACCGCGACCCGCGTTTTGCTGTGTGGCTGCGGTGAGCTGGGCAAGGAAGTGGTAATCGAGCTGCAGCGCCTGGGCGTTGAAGTGATTGCCGTGGATCGCTACGCCAACGCGCCCGCCATGCAGGTGGCGCACCGCAGCCACGTGATCAACATGCTCGACGGCGCCGCCCTGCGCGCCGTCATCGAGGCGGAGAAGCCGCACTTCATCGTGCCGGAAATCGAAGCGATCGCCACGGCGACCCTGGTCGAGCTGGAAGCCGAGGGATTCACCGTGATCCCGACCGCGCGCGCCACCTCGCTGACCATGAACCGTGAAGGCATCCGTCGCCTGGCCGCCGAAGAGCTGGACCTGCCGACCTCGCCGTACCACTTCGCCGATACCTTCGAAGACTACAGCAAGGCCGTGCAGGACCTGGGTTTCCCGTGTGTGGTCAAGCCGGTGATGAGTTCGTCGGGCAAGGGCCAGAGCCTGTTGCGCAGCGCTGACGATGTGCAGAAAGCCTGGGACTACGCGCAGGAAGGCGGGCGGGCCGGCAAGGGCCGGGTGATCATCGAAGGCTTTATCGACTTCGACTACGAAATCACCCTGCTGACCGTGCGCCATATCGGCGGCACTACGTTCTGCGCGCCGGTCGGCCATCGTCAGGAGAAGGGCGACTACCAGGAATCCTGGCAGCCCCAGGCCATGAGCCCGGTTGCCCTGGCCGAGTCCGAGCGGGTTGCCAAGGCGGTGACCGAAGCCTTGGGCGGTCGTGGTCTGTTTGGCGTGGAACTGTTCATCAAGGGCGATCAGGTGTGGTTCAGCGAAGTCTCGCCGCGCCCCCATGACACCGGCCTGGTGACCCTGATTTCCCAGGACCTGTCGCAGTTTGCCCTGCACGCCCGCGCCATCCTCGGCTTGCCGATTCCGTTGATCCGCCAGTTCGGGCCTTCGGCTTCGGCGGTGATTCTGGTGGAGGGGCAGTCGACCCAGACCGCATTCGCCAACCTGGGCGCCGCGTTGAGCGAGCCGGATACGGCGTTGCGTCTGTTTGGCAAGCCCGAAGTGAATGGCCAGCGTCGCATGGGCGTAGCGCTGGCGCGGGATGAGTCGATTGCAGCGGCTCGGGCCAAGGCGACCCGGGCTTCCCAAGCCGTTGTGGTCGAGCTTTAAAAGCATCGGGGGCAAGCCCCCTCCCACACTTGAATGTGTTCACACATCAACATGTGGGAGGGGGCTTGCCCCCGATAGCGGTCTATCAGGCGACCTTGTTCAAATCATTATCCCGCGTCTCTTTCAAACACAGCACCGCAATCAAACTCAGCAACGCTGCCGCCGACACATACCCCCCGACGTAACTCAGTCCGCCCATCGCCACCAGCTTGGTCGCGAAAAACGGTGCCGCCGACGCGCCCACGATCCCCCCCAGGTTATATGCCGCCGAAGCGCCGGTATAACGCACGCGGGTCGGGAACAGTTCCGGCAGCAGCGCACCCATCGGCGCGAAGGTTACGCCCATCAGGAACAGCTCCAGCGCCAGGAACAGCGCCACGGCCCAGGTCGAACCGTGGGTCAGCAGCGGCTCCATGGTAAAACCCGACAGAATCGCCAGGATCGCGCCGACAATCAGCACCGGCTTGCGCCCGTAGCGGTCGCTGGCCAGCGCCGCCAACGGCGTCGCCAGGCCCATGAACAGCACCGCGAAACACAACAGGCCGAGGAAGGTTTCACGACTGTAGCCGAGGGTCGACACCCCGTAACTCAGGGAAAACGCCGTGGTGATGTAGAACAGCGCATAGCACACCACCATCGACGCGGCGCCCAGCAATACCGGCAGCCAATGCTGGCTGAACAGCTCCACCAACGGCACCTTCACCGGTTTTTCATGGGCCACGGCATTGGCGAACACGGGCGTCTCGTGCAGCTTGAGCCGTGCGTACAGGCCCACCATCACCAGCGCCGCGCTGAGGATGAACGGAATGCGCCAGCCCCAACTGCGGAACTGCTCGTCGTTCAGGCTCATGGCCAAAATCAGGAACAAACCATTGGCCGCCAAAAAGCCAATCGACGGGCCCAGTTGCGGGAACATGCCGAACCAGGCGCGTTTGCCTTTGGGCGCGTTCTCGGTCGCCAGCAAGGCCGCGCCGCCCCATTCCCCGCCCAGGCCCAAGCCTTGGCCGAAGCGCAATACACACAGCAGGATCGGTGCCCAGGCGCCAATGCTGTCGTAGCCGGGCAGCAAGCCGATCAGGGTGGTACACACGCCCATCAGCAGCAGCGAGGCCACCAGCGTCGACTTGCGACCGATACGGTCGCCAAAGTGGCCGAACAGCGCCGAGCCCAGCGGGCGGGCGATAAACGCGATGCCGAAGGTCAGGAACGACGCCAGCATCTGCGCGGTGCCGGACGTCTGCGGGAAGAACACCGGGCCGATCACCAGCGCGGCAGCCGTGGCGTAGATATAAAAGTCGTAGAACTCGATGGCGGTGCCGACGATGCTCGCGGTCGCCACGCGAGCCGTCGAGTTGGTCGGGGCAGCGGTTGCCGCCTCGTTATAGGTGGTGCTCATGGCGGTAATCCCTGACGGTCATTGCGCGTTTGGACGCGGATTATTATTGGTCGTACACCCATGGATCAGGGGTGTGCTCGGAGCGGCTCGGGATGGGAGCAAACACCGGTCAGACAGGGTAAAGCGCTGCCTGGACGCGCTGAGTGCGGGTAGCACGCGGTCGGGCGGGGCTTGGGTAAGCCGCAGGGATTATAGGAAGGGGTGTGGAATTACAACAAGTGGTTGGAGTAACACCGATCCAGTGTGGGAGGGGGCTTGCCCCCGATAGCGGTGTATCAGCCACCTGATGCAGTGACTGGCATTCTGTTATCGGGGGCAAGCCCCTCCCACATTGGATTGTGGTTTATCAGAACGTCAGGCGGCGACGGGCACATGGCTGGTATGCCAGATCAGTACCTTGCTTACCCGGTTGTCCTCGGTCTCGAGGATTTCCAGGCGATAGCGGCCAATTTTCAGGCATACCGCGCAGTCCGGGATAGTCTCCAGCGCTTCGGTCACCAGGCCGTTGAGGGTCTTGGGGCCGTCGCTGGGCAGGTGCCAGCCCAGGCTTTTGTTCAGTTCACGGATCGAAGCCGCGCCGTCGATGATATAGCGGCCGTCCGGCTGGGCTTCGATGTGCGGGTTATCCACAGTCTGGTCGCTTTCGAATTCGCCGACGATTTCTTCCAGGATGTCTTCCAGGGTAACGATGCCCAGCACTTCGCCGTACTCGTCCACCACCATGCCCAGGCGGCGCTGCTGCTTGTGGAAATTGAGCAGTTGCAGCTGCAACGGCGTGCTTTCCGGCACGAAGTAGGGTTCGTGGCAGGCGGCCAGCAGCGCTTCCTTGGTCAGGCTGGCGTCGGCCAGCAGGTGCTGGATCTGCCGTGTGTTGAGCACCGCTTCAACCTGGTTGATGTCGCTGTGGAACACCGGCAACCGCGTGCGCTGGGAAGTGCGCAGTTGCTCGATGATGTCCTCGATCGCGTCATCCAGGTTGATGCCGTCCACTTCGCTGCGTGGCACCAGGATGTCATTGACGGTGATGTTGTCCAGGGCATGGATGCCAGGCATGCCGGGCATAGGCTCTTCATCGGCATCATGTTGCGGTTCGTCGTTAGGGTCGGACGAAGGCTCGTCGCTGTTTCTCACCACGCCGGCCTTGCGCGAGAACGGGCGCAGCAACATCAGGCTGATGCCATTGAGCAGCCAGGCAACGGGATAAAGGATTTTCAGCGGCACCCCCAGCAGCGCATTGCCGAAACCCAGTATGGCGTGCGGATAGCGGGTAGCCAGGGCGCGGGGCAGGTAATCGGCGAGGATCAGCAGCACTGCGCAGGCGATCAGCCCGCCGAGCCATGGCCCGTTCTGTACCCAGGCATGGATCGCCAGCAGTGTGCAGAGAATGACCACCGCTGCGCGGCACAGGCTGTTGCACAGGATCAGGCTGTGGCGCGGAAAGCTCAGGCGTGCGGCAGCCTTGTCACCCTGGCGTGTGCCCGGGCGCAGGGCCAGCAGGTGTTGTTGTGCGGCCTCGATGGCGGTAAACAGCGCCGCCCATAAAACCAGCAGGGCAATTACGGCGAGCATCGGCCCAAGGGGCAAGTTGTCCATGATCGCCGCTCGTCAGATATGCAGGATGTATTCGCGAACCAGCTTGCTGCCGAAATAGGCCAGCATCAGCAGGCAGAAACCGGCCAGGGTCCAGCGGATGGCCTTGTGCCCGCGCCAGCCGAGGCGGTTGCGGCCCCACAGCAACACGCTGAACACGATCCAGGCCAGGCAGGCCAGCAAGGTCTTGTGCACCAGATGCTGGGCGAACAGGTTCTCGACGAACAGCCAGCCGGAAATCAGCGACAGCGACAACAAGGTCCAGCCGGCCCACAGGAACCCGAACAGCAGGCTTTCCATGGTTTGCAGCGGCGGGAAGTTCTTGATCAGCCCGGACGGGTGCTTGTGCTTGAGCTGGTGGTCTTGCAGCAGTACCAGCAGCGATTGGAACACCGCAATGGTGAACATGCCGTAGGCAAGGATCGACAACAGGATATGCGCGAGAATGCCCGGCTCTTCATCGATCACCTGTACGGTGCCGGTGGGCGCGAATTGCGCCAGCAGCACCGTGAGCATGCCCAGCGGGAACAGCAGCGCGAGCAGGTTCTCGACCGGAATCCGATAGCACGCCAGCAGTGTCAGTGCGATCACGGCGGCGGCGATCAGGCTGGCGGCGCTGAAAAAATCCAGGCCCAGGCCGACCGGGGTCATCAGGTGCGTAAACAGACTGGCGGCATGAGCCAGCAGGGCGAGGACGCCAAGGCCGGTCAGCAGACGTTTGTCCGCTTTGGCGCCTTGGGCCAGACGAGTGCCCTGATAGAGGGTCGCAGCGGCATACAAGATGGCGGCGGCGAGGCTGGGTAGCAAACTGGGTGACAAGGGGAGCATAAATCCTGATAGACAAGCCCGAAAGGCGCTGAGTTTGGCACACACCCGCGCCGCACGAAAGACTCCCCCGCCAGACAGCGGGTGTGCATGGGCGCAGTCTTCGCTATAATCCGCGACCTGCCCACGCCGCAGGCTTGCCGAGCGCTATGTTTAATAGCGATTTACCACAGCCTGGGCCGCCATTACCTCGGTCTACCAATGCATTTCGTTGAATAGGGCCTGAAAGGATCGCGCATGTTTGAAAACCTGACTGACCGTCTCTCGCAGACGCTGCGCCATGTAACCGGCAAGGCCAAGCTGACCGAGGACAATATTAAAGACACCCTGCGTGAAGTGCGCATGGCGTTGCTGGAAGCCGACGTGGCCTTGCCGGTAGTGAAGGACTTCGTCAACTCGGTCAAGGAACGCGCGGTCGGCACCGAAGTGTCGCGCAGCCTGACGCCGGGCCAGGCGTTCGTGAAAATCGTCCAGGCCGAACTCGAAAGCCTGATGGGCGCGGCCAACGAAGACCTGAACCTCAGCGCCGTGCCTCCGGCCGTTGTGCTGATGGCCGGCCTGCAGGGTGCGGGCAAGACCACCACCGCCGGCAAGCTGGCGCGCTTCCTTAAAGAGCGCAAGAAGAAGTCCGTGATGGTGGTGTCGGCCGACGTTTATCGTCCGGCGGCCATCAAACAGTTGGAAATGCTCGCGGGCGAAGTGGGCGTGACCTTCTTCCCGTCGGACCTGAGCCAGAAGCCGGTCGACATTGCCAACGCGGCCATTAAAGAAGCCAAGCTGAAATTCATCGACGTGGTCATCGTCGATACCGCCGGTCGCCTGCACATCGATGAAGAGATGATGGGCGAGATCAAGGCGCTGCATGCCGCGATCAGCCCGGTCGAAACGCTGTTCGTAGTTGACGCCATGACCGGCCAGGATGCGGCCAACACCGCCAAGGCCTTCGGTGACGCACTGCCGCTGACCGGCGTGATCCTCACCAAGGTCGACGGCGATGCCCGTGGCGGTGCCGCGCTGTCGGTACGTGCAATCACCGGCAAGCCGATCAAGTTCATCGGCATGGGCGAGAAGAGCGAAGCGCTCGAGCCGTTCCACCCCGAGCGTATCGCCTCGCGCATCCTCGGCATGGGCGACGTGCTCAGCCTGATCGAGCAGGCCGAAGCCACGCTCGACAAGGACAAGGCCGACAAACTGGCCAAGAAGCTGAAGAAGGGCAAGGGCTTCGACCTCGAAGACTTCCGCGATCAGTTGCAACAAATGAAGAACATGGGTGGCCTCGGCGGCCTGATGGACAAGTTGCCGAACATCGGCGGCGTGAACCTGGCGCAAATGGGCAACGCCCAGGGCGCGGCAGAGAAGCAGTTCAAGCAGATGGAAGCCATCATCAACTCCATGACCCCGGCCGAGCGCCGCGACCCTGAGCTGATCAGTGGTTCGCGCAAACGCCGGATCGCCATGGGTTCCGGCACCCAGGTGCAGGACATCGGTCGCTTGATCAAGCAGCACAAGCAGATGCAGAAGATGATGAAGAAGTTCTCCGCCAAGGGCGGTATGGCCAAGATGATGCGCGGCATGGGCGGTATGTTGCCCGGCGGCGGCATGCCCAAGATGTAAAGAATTCGAGCGCAAGCCCTGCTTGCGCTCCGACCCGCAGGGATGCGGGATCTCCAGCAAACCCGCCATTGGCGGGCGCTGACCTGCCGTTTTAACCGACGGCTCTATAGCAGATCTGAATGGCACGCTGGTAGGCGCCGGAAAAAGACATTTGCAAAAGTCCGGATATTCCTTAGAATATGCGGCCTTTCGGGCACCTATGCCCGCTGTGCATTTAGATTTGCAGCACCGACTACAGGAACGATGTTCACATGCTAACAATCCGTCTTGCCCTTGGCGGCTCCAAAAAGCGCCCGTTTTACCACTTGACCGTAACTGACAGCCGCAACCCACGTGACGGCTCTCACAAGGAACAAGTTGGTTTCTTCAACCCGATCGCTCGCGGTCAGGAAGTTCGTCTGTCCGTGAACCAAGAGCGCGTAGCCTACTGGCTGAGCGTTGGTGCACAGCCATCCGAGCGCGTTGCCAAGCTGTTGAAAGACTCGGCTAAGGCCGCAGCCTGAGCAATATGAACGCGACGCCAGCTGTTGCTGATGATTTGATCGTTATCGGCAAGATTTACTCTGTTCATGGCGTTCGCGGCGAAGTGAAGGTGTATTCCTTTACTGATCCGACTGAAAACCTGTTGCAGTACAAAACCTGGACGCTCAAGCGCGAAGGCAGCGTGAAACAGGTCGAGCTGGTCAGTGGACGCGGGAGCGACAAGTTCCTGGTCGCAAAGCTCAAGGGTCTTGATGATCGTGAAGAAGCTCGGCTTCTGGCTGGTTATGAGATCTGCGTGCCGCGCAACCTGTTCCCTGAATTGACCGACGGCGAGTACTACTGGTACCAGCTGGAAGGTTTGAAGGTTATTGATCAACTCGGGCAACTGCTCGGGAAAATCGATCATCTTCTGGAAACCGGCGCCAACGATGTAATGGTGGTCAAGCCTTGCGCTGGCAGCCTGGATGATCGCGAACGCCTGTTGCCCTATACCGGGCAGTGCGTGTTGGCCGTCGACCTGGCAGCGGGCGAGATGAAGGTGGAATGGGATGCGGACTTCTAGGCGTGGCTAATTTGCGCATTGAAGTGATCAGTTTGTTTCCCGAGATGTTCTCCGCCATCAGCGAGTACGGCATCACCAGTCGGGCGGTGAAACAGGGGCTGTTGCAGCTTACCTGTTGGAACCCGCGAGACTACACGACGGATCGACATCACACTGTGGACGATCGCCCATTTGGCGGTGGCCCGGGCATGGTGATGAAGATCAAGCCCCTGGAAGACGCGTTGGCCCAGGCCAAGGCAGCGGCCGGGGAGAAGACGAAGGTAATTTACCTGTCCCCTCAAGGCCGTCAGCTGAAACAGGCTGCGGTAAGCGAACTGGCGAATGAGGAGGCACTGATCCTGATTGCCGGTCGCTATGAAGGCATTGACGAGCGTTTTATTGACGCTCATGTCGATGAAGAGTGGTCGATTGGGGACTATGTCCTGTCTGGCGGCGAGCTGCCGGCGATGGTCCTGATAGATGCGGTTACACGACTGCTGCCTGGAGCTTTAGGGCATGCGGACTCTGCGGAGGAAGATTCCTTCACGGATGGTTTGCTGGATTGCCCGCACTACACCCGTCCGGAGGTGTATGCGGATCAGCGTGTTCCCGACGTATTGCTAAGTGGCAATCACGCACACATCCGGCGTTGGCGTTTACAGCAGTCCCTTGGTCGGACCTATGAACGACGCGCCGATCTTCTGGAAAGCCGCTCGCTTTCTGGAGAAGAGAAGAAGCTGCTCGAGGAATACATCCTCGCGCGGGACGATAGTTAACAACGTATCGATGGTAGGTCCGTTGACTTACCTTAGGAGCACAGCATGACTAACAAAATCATCCTTGCACTCGAAGCAGAGCAGATGACCAAAGAGATCCCTACCTTTGCCCCGGGCGACACCATTGTCGTTCAGGTGAAAGTGAAGGAAGGCGACCGTTCGCGTCTGCAAGCGTTCGAAGGCGTGGTAATCGCCAAGCGTAACCGTGGTGTGAACAGTGCTTTCACTGTTCGTAAAATCTCCAACGGTGTTGGCGTAGAGCGTACTTTCCAGACCTACAGCCCGCAAATCGACAGCATGGCTGTGAAACGTCGCGGTGACGTACGCAAAGCCAAGCTGTACTACCTGCGTGACCTGTCCGGTAAAGCAGCTCGCATCAAGGAAAAACTGGCTTAAGTCCAGCTTCCCGATGCAGAAAAAAGCAGCCTACGGGCTGCTTTTTTGTGCCTGCGATTTAAGCGGTGCGCCCCTAGGCCTGACCAGGCTGAATGACTGCCAGTAATGTCCATCCCGCCAGCGGTTTCATATCGCTCTGCGGCGTGACCACATGCACCCAGCCGCTGTTATCGCGGGCAAACAGCAGTGTCGCCCGCTCCCCATGCAGTGCCTGATAATCGCTCCAGCCAAACCCTTCGGTCAGGTGGGTGGTATACAGCTCGGCGCCTTGCCCCAGCAGGCTGGCGAGCTTGGTGTAGCTCAGCGGCTGGCTGCCCAGCAAGTGCCCGCGATGCTCGCCGCTGGCCCGGTGCTTGTCGGTGCGACGGCTTTCCTGGCTGTTGGCCAAGGCGAACAGGCGATGCCCGAAGTCGTGACGAAAGCGCATGGTGGCCAGGGTGTTCAATTCGCCGGAAGGTGACAGCGCGAGCAAATGCCCGAGACCGACCAGGTCCAGATGGGACTCGGCATGCTGTGAGGCCGGGTTGCCGAAGTACGTCGGCAGCCCTTCCATACGGCTGGCGCGAATGTTCTCCCAGCTCGAATCGGTCAGCAGCACGCGGCTGCCCAGCTGTTGCAGGGCTTTGCCGAGAATGCGTGCCGGGCCGTTCGCGCCGACGATCAGAAAGCCGCTTGGCGCGGGCTCGGCTACTTTCAGCAAGCGCGCCAGAGGACGCGCTGTCGCGCTTTGCAGCACCACCGTGCCGATGATCACCGCAAACGTCAGCGGCACCAGCAACAACGCACCTTCGTGGCCGGCCTCATCCAGGCGAATCGCAAAAATGGCCGACACCGCCGCGGCCACAATCCCGCGCGGGGCGATCCAGGCCAGCAGTGCGCGTTCGCGCCAGTTCAGTTTCGAGCCGACGGTCGACACCGCAACGTTCAGCGGGCGCGCAATGAACTGAATGATCAGCAGCAGAATCAGTACGAACGGCCCCAGGGCGATCAGTGCGTTCAGGTCCAGGCGCGCTGCCAGCAGGATAAACAAGCCGGATATCAATAGAACACTGAGGTTTTCCTTGAAGTGCAGGATG
Source organism: Pseudomonas sp. 37 R 15 (assembly GCF_900004865.1). Lineage (NCBI taxonomy): Bacteria > Pseudomonadati > Pseudomonadota > Gammaproteobacteria > Pseudomonadales > Pseudomonadaceae > Pseudomonas > Pseudomonas sp. 37 R 15. The sequence continues at coordinate 213,267 of NZ_CVTV01000046.1, forward strand.
TGACGCACGTCCACGCCCTTCATGTTGGCCATCCACATGCCCATCAGCGTCACCGCCAGCAGGCCCGACTCATGCATCACCTGATTGGAGGCGATGAACACCCCCAGCACCGCCGCCAGGGTGGCCAGGTTATGCAGGTATTCCGGCAACCACTGGCGGCGCATGACCAGGCCCAGCACCCAGCCCCCGGCAATCCCGAACAGACTGCCGCACAGGATGACGCCGCCAAAGGTCAGCAGGCTGTGACTCAGTCCATCGCCCGAGGCGCTGGCGATGATAAAGCTGTAGACCACCACGGCCAGCAGCGCGCCGATAGGGTCGATAACAATGCCTTCCCAGCGCAGGATGTTGGCGATGGACGCCTTGGGGCGTACCACGCGCAACATGGGCACGATGACGGTCGGGCCTGTCACCAGCGTCAAGGTGCCGAACAGCAGCGCCAGCATCCAGTCGAAACCCAGCAGCCAGTGGGTTGCCAGGGTGATCACCGCCCAGGTCGTCAGCGCACCAAGGGTCACCAGTCGGTGCACCACGCTGCCGATTTCCTTCCATTCCGACAGATGCAGCGTCAGGCTGCCCTCAAACAGGATCAATGCGACGGCCAGCGACACCAATGGCATCAGCAACGGGCCGAACATTTCCTGCGGGTCGAGCCAGCCAAGTACCGGCCCCGCCAGAATTCCGCTCAATAACAGAAACAGAATCGCCGGCAATTTCAGGCGCCAGGCCAGCCATTGGCAGCCGAGCGCGGCCACACCGATACCGCCGAAAGCCAACAAGATCTGTTGTTCGTTCATTAAAGCTTCCTGTTCCTAGAAGTAGCGGGCTATGAAAGACTAGTGGCCCTTGCCACAGTTCACTAAATAAAATGGCGCCAAGCCCCTTGCCGCGTCGCTTGAGTAACCATGCCCGCCATTGACCACCCGCTGATCGACCGCTTCCTTGACGCCCTTTGGTTGGAAAAAGGCCTCTCGGACAACACTCGCCAGGCTTACCGCAGCGACCTGGCCCTGTTCAACGGTTGGTTGCAGGAGAAAAACCTGGAGCTGATCAATGCCGGGCGCGAGCTGATCCTCGATCACTTGGCCTGGCGCCTCGAGCAACATTACAAGCCGCGTTCCACCGCGAGATTTCTCTCCGGTGTGCGTGGCTTTTATCGCTATCTGTTGCGTGAAAAACTCATCGCAATCGATCCAACTCTACAAGTCGATATGCCGCAATTAGGTAGGCCTCTTCCTAAATCTTTGTCGGAAACTGACGTGGAGGCTCTGTTGGCCGCGCCGGATCTCAGTGAGGCCATCGGCCAGCGTGATCGCGCCATGCTGGAAGTGCTCTACGCTTGCGGGCTGCGGGTCACCGAGCTGATCAGCCTGACCCTGGAGCAGGTCAACCTGCGCCAGGGCGTGTTGCGGGTGATGGGCAAGGGCAGCAAGGAGCGCCTGGTGCCGATGGGGGAGGAGGCGATTGTGTGGGTCGAGCGTTACCTGCGCGATGCGCGTCACGAGCTGCTCGGTGGCCGTCCCAGTGATGTGCTGTTCCCCAGCCTGCGCGGCGAGCAGATGACCCGCCAGACCTTCTGGCACCGGATCAAGCACCAGGCCAAAGTGGCCGGGATCGGCAAGTCCCTGTCGCCGCATACCTTGCGTCATGCGTTCGCCACCCACTTGCTCAATCATGGCGCGGATCTGCGCGTGGTACAGATGCTGCTCGGCCACAGCGACTTGTCCACCACCCAGATCTACACCCATGTGGCACGGGCGCGCTTGCAGGAGATGCACGCCAAGCACCATCCACGCGGCTGAAAAATCCCAATTTGTTCGGCTGCGGGCTGCCCTGCGGCCCAACTGTGGTAGGCTTTGCCGGTTCGCAAAGGCGACGGTCCACACCCCCGGTTTCCAATCGGCGTAGCTGCACCCGTCCCTGCATCTGCCTTCAGGAGTTACCATGCGCTTGACCCAGATTATTGCCGCCGCAGCCATTGCGTTGGTTTCCACCTTTGCCGTCGCCGACGATGCGGCTGAGCAGGCCATTCGCAAGAGCCTGGTCAACCTGCAACTCGATACCCCCATCGAAAGCATCAGTGCCAGCCCCATGGCCGGTCTGTACGAAGTCAAGCTCAAGGGCAGCCGCGTGCTGTACGCCAGTGCCGATGGCCAGTACATCGTTCAGGGCTACCTGTTCCAGCTCAAGGACGGCAAGCCGGTCAACCTGACCGAGAAAGCCGAACGCCTCGGCGTATCCAAGCTGATCAACGGTATTCCCGTGGCTGAAACCGTGGTGTACCCGGCCATCGGTGAGACCAAGACCCACATCACCGTGTTCACCGACACCACCTGCCCGTATTGCCACAAGCTGCACGCCGAAGTGCCTGCCTTGAACAAGCTGGGTGTGGAAGTGCGCTACGTCGCATTCCCGCGCCAGGGCCTGGGTTCGCCGGGTGATGAGCAGTTGCAGGCGGTCTGGTGCTCGGCCGACAAGAAAGCGGCCATGGACAAGATGGTCGATGGCAAGGAAATCAAGGCGGCCAAATGCGCCAATCCGGTTTCCAAGCAGTTCGCCCTGGGCCAGTCCATCGGCGTGAACGGCACACCGGCCATCGTCTTGGCCGACGGCCAGGTGATTCCGGGCTACCAGCCGGCACCACAAGTTGCCAAACTGGCACTGGGTGCCAAGTAAGCATTAATCGTCGAGCCTTCGACGAGCATGATCCGCCGAACCGTCGGCGGGTCATTAATTGAGAGCCGCAGTTGTGCGGCTGTGTTCCACGGCCGACCTCGCGTCGGCCGTTTCATGGGGAGTTCTTCAGTGAAACCGGTCAAAGTAGGCATCTGTGGGTTAGGGACCGTCGGTGGCGGCACCTTCAACGTACTTCAGCGTAACGCTGAAGAAATTTCCCGCCGTGCAGGGCGTGAGATTGAAGTGGCGCAGATCGCCACGCGTTCGCCGAAGCCTCAGTTCGAAACGACCGGTATTGCGATTACCAACGATGTGTTCGCCGTGGCCACCAACCCTGACATCGATATAGTCATCGAGCTGGTAGGCGGCTATACCGTAGCCCGCGAGCTGGTGCTCAAGGCCATCGAGAACGGCAAGCACGTGGTCACCGCCAACAAGGCGCTGATCGCCGTGCACGGTAACGAAATCTTCGCCAAGGCCCGTGAGAAGGGCGTGATCGTGGCGTTCGAAGCCGCCGTGGCCGGCGGCATCCCGGTGATCAAGGCGATTCGTGAAGGCCTGTCCGCCAACCGCATCAATTGGGTCGCCGGCATCATCAACGGCACCGGTAACTTCATCCTTACCGAAATGCGCGAAAAGGGTCGCACGTTCGAAGACGTGCTGGCTGAAGCCCAGGCCCTGGGTTATGCCGAAGCCGACCCGACCTTTGACGTGGAAGGCATCGATGCGGCCCACAAGCTGACCATCCTGGCGTCCATCGCCTTTGGTGTCCCGCTGCAGTTCGACAAGGCCTACACCGAAGGCATCACCAAACTGACCACCGCCGACGTGAACTACGCCGAAGCCCTGGGCTACCGCATCAAGCACCTCGGTGTGGCGCGCAGCACCCCGGCCGGTATCGAATTGCGTGTGCACCCGACACTGATCCCGGCCGACCGCCTGATCGCCAACGTCAATGGCGTGATGAACGCGGTGATGGTCAACGGTGATGCCGCCGGCTCCACCCTGTTCTACGGCGCCGGTGCCGGCATGGAACCGACCGCTTCCTCGGTAATCGCCGACCTGGTGGATGTGGTTCGCGCCATGACCAGCGACCCGGAAAACCGCGTACCGCACCTCGCCTTCCAGCCGGACTCGCTGTCGGCCCACCCGATCCTGCCGATCGAAGCCTGCGAAAGCGCCTACTACCTGCGCATCCAGGCCCAGGATCATCCGGGCGTGCTGGCCCAGGTGGCGAGTATCCTGTCGGAGCGCGGGATCAACATCGAGTCGATCATGCAGAAGGAAGTCGAGGAGCAGAACGGCCAGGTGCCGATGATCCTGCTGACCCACCGCGTGCTCGAGCAGCATATCAACGATGCCATCCGAGCACTCGAAGCGCTCCAGGGCGTGGTTGGACCGGTGGTCCGTATCCGCGTCGAGCATTTGAATTAATTCAGCTGCAAGCGGTTAGCTACAAGCTGCAAGTAAAAGCCGATTCGCTCTAACTTGCCGCTTGTAACTTGAAGCTTGAAGCCCAAACCGAAGGTTTGCCCCTATGCGCTATATCAGCACCCGCGGCCAGGCACCGGCCCTGAATTTCGAAGATGTTCTGCTGGCAGGCCTTGCCACCGACGGCGGCCTGTACGTGCCGGAGAACCTGCCACGCTTCACCCAGGAAGAAATCGCTTCCTGGGCCGGCCTGCCGTACCACGAGCTGGCATTCCGAGTGATGCGCCCGTTCGTCACCGGCAGCATTCCGGATGCGGATTTCAAGAAGATCCTGGAAGAAACGTACGGCGTGTTTTCCCACAGCGCCATTGCGCCCCTGCGCCAGTTGAACGGCAACGAGTGGGTGCTTGAGCTGTTCCACGGCCCGACCCTGGCGTTCAAGGACTTTGCCCTGCAATTGCTGGGTCGCCTGCTCGACTACGTACTGGAAAAACGCGGCGAGCGCGTAGTGATCATCGGCGCCACTTCCGGTGATACCGGCTCGGCGGCCATCGAAGGGTGCAAGCACTGCGAAAACGTCGACATCTTCATCCTGCACCCGCACAAGCGCGTCTCGGAGGTGCAGCGTCGCCAGATGACCACCATTTTCGGTGAGAACATCCACAACATTGCCATCGAAGGCAACTTCGATGACTGCCAGGAAATGGTCAAGAACAGCTTTGCCGACCAGAGTTTCCTCAAGGGCACGCGACTGGTGGCGGTAAACTCGATCAACTGGGCGCGGATCATGGCCCAGATCGTCTACTACTTCCACGCCTCCCTGCAGTTGGGCGGCCCGGCGCGTTCGGTGTCGTTCTCGGTGCCGACCGGCAACTTCGGCGACATCTTCGCCGGCTACCTGGCGCGCAACATGGGCCTGCCGATCAATCAGTTGATCGTCGCGACCAACCGCAACGACATCCTGCACCGCTTCATGAGCGGCAACGGGTACGTCAAGGAAACCCTGCACGCCACGCTGTCGCCGTCGATGGACATCATGGTGTCGTCGAACTTCGAACGCCTGCTGTTCGACATGCACGGTCGCAATGGCGCGGCGTTGGCCGAGCTGATGAACAGCTTCAAGCAAGGTGGCGGTTTGAGCGTCGAGCAAGAGCGCTGGACCGAAACCCGCAAGCTGTTCGACTCCCTGGCGGTGGACGACGCGCAGACCTGCGAAACCATCGCCGAGGTCTACGCCCAGACCGGCGAGCTGCTTGACCCGCACACGGCCATCGGTGTGAAGGCCGCCCGCGAGTGCCGTCGCAGCCTGGATATCCCGATGGTGATCCTTGGCACTGCACACCCGGTCAAATTCCCCGAGGCGGTGGAAAAGGCCGGTGTTGGCAAGGCCCTGGAGTTGCCGCAGCACCTGGCTGATCTGTTCGAGCGCGAAGAGCGTTGCACGGTGTTGGCTAACGACCTGAAGACTGTGCAGGCGTTTGTCAGCCAGCATGGCAATCGGGGCAAGCCGCTGTAAGGCGCACCGCGTAGACAACAACGCCGCTTTCCCTTCCCTGGGTCAGCGGCGTTTTTTGTTTCTGGCAGGCCCGGCAACGTGCTGTTTACAGGAGCAGTTTAATAGCCACTCCAGTGATTGAGGCAATCGTTGCGACCACGGCCATCGCTACGCCCATGGGGTACCAGAAAGTTTCGCAATTTATCTTCAGTGATTCCGATTTGAGCTTATCTTGCTCAGCCTGCATGCGTGATATTTCGGCATAGATGCGCCTTACATCGGCATGCATCCTCTCCATCGATGCTTGCTGTTCATTTTGTTCCAACATCATTTTCATCCTTCGCAATAAGGGCCTTATGACATGCACTCTGCCTGCACGGCAGGGTGATCAGCGCTCACCGAGTATAGGATTCACGCCTGGCCTGCGCGCTCGGCGTAGCCCAAAACCGCAACCCATTGCGTAAGCACTTATGTGTCGCCGTTTTTTGCCTGTCATGTTGCAAGCGCATGCTGGAGACGTCATCCCCGCACAACCCTTGAAAGACGAAAAAGCGAACTTTCCTACGTCACAACCAGTCACTAGGAAAGATGCAGCACCCGTTGAAACGATTGTTCCCGAACTATTGAGTGGTGATCGAGATGGAAAGTATCAGCCTGTTGCTCGAAGAAGCACTGAGCCCTTATCTGGTTACGCTGACCACCTCTGGTGCGCAGGGCGAATGCCTGGTGACCGTGAAGAACCCCGGTGGCGCCATCATGGTCGAGCGCGAATTCAACCGCGCACAGTTGACCGACAAGCGCGCGCTGGTGGATGTGGTGGATTGCCTGCTGCGCGATTTGAAAATTGCCGAAGGTCGACTCGAGCCCTCGGTCATCGCAGCCCTGCGAAACGCCGCCATGACACGAACCCCGGTGTGCGCATGAAGAATTATTTATCCTTCGAAACTTCCTACGGCATGGCCGGTCAGAGTTTGTAACAGCAAGAGCAAACATTGTGCTCCGGTGTTTGTGGCTTGTTGTACTGGTCTTTGTAGATCACGTTTAACCCCGAGTTGTCTCCCCACTCCTCGGGGTTTCTTTTTGCCTGGGATTTGGCACGGCGCGCGCTCAGATCGCGCCATCGGCACGCAGGCGGGCGATGGCCGCCGCGTCATAGCCCAGAGCGTTGAGCACCACAGTGTTGTGCTCGCCCAATTGCGGTCCTACCCATTCGCAGCTGCCTGGCGTATCCGACAGCTTGGGCACGATGCCGGGCATCTTGAAAGCCTTGCCACCCGGCAGTTGCGCGCTGAGGAACATCTCCCGGGCCAGGAACTGCGCGTCACCCAGCATGTCTTCGGCACTGTAGATGCGGCTGGCGGGCACCTGGGCCTGATTCAACTGCGCCATGACCTGCTCCAGCGGCAGGGCGTTGACCCAGCGATCGATCACCCCGTACAGCTCATCGCGGCGGCTGTCACGCCCGTCATTGCTGGCAAGCGCCGGGTCGTTCGCCAGATCGTCGCGGCCGATGGCGACCATGAAGCGCTTGAAGATCGCATCGCCATTGGCGCCAATCTGCACATGTTTGCCGTCGGCGCTGGTGTGGATCGAGGAGGGCGTAATACCCGGCATGATATTGCCGGTGCGTTCGCGAATGAAGCCGAACACGTCGAACTCGGGAATCATGCTTTCCATCATGGCGAAGATGGCTTCGTAAAGCGCCACGTCCACCACCTGGCCGAGGCCACCGTTGACTTCACGATGACGCAGGGCCATCAGCGCACCGATCACCGCCCACAGCGCGGCAATCGAGTCACCGATGGAAATCCCGGTGCGCACGGGCGGGCGGTCTTCGAAGCCGGTGATGTAGCGCAAGCCGCCCATGGACTCGCCCACCGCGCCAAACCCCGGTTGGTCTTTCATTGGCCCGGTCTGGCCGAAGCCGGAAAGGCGCACCATCACCAGCCTGGGGTTCAGTGCGTGCAGGGTCTCCCAGCCCAGGCCGAGTTTTTCCAGCACGCCGGGGCGGAAGTTTTCGATCAGGATGTCGGCGTCGGCCAGCAATTGCTTGAGGATCGCCAGGCCATCCGGGTGCTTGAGGTTGAGGGTTAGCGACTGCTTGTTACGCGCCTGCACGAACCACCACAGCGAGGTGCCTTCATACAATTTGCGCCATTTGCGCAGGGGGTCGCCGCCGTCCGGGGATTCGACCTTGATCACCTCGGCGCCAAACTCGGCGCAGATACGTGAGGCAAACGGGCCGGCAATCAGGGTGCCGAGTTCGATGACTTTCAGGCCGGCAAGTGGTTTGGCATTAAGCGACATGGGGATCCTTGAGCGCGCGGGACGGTGACGTACTGCTTTTTAACATAGGCGGGCAGCCTGGATGCAGCGCAGTATTCGTTGATTGGCCTCGCCATCGGTTAGACTGGCCGCCTTTCCTTGTCTCCAGAGCCCGTTCATGGCCCAGCCGTCCACGACCTACAAATTCGAACTCAACCTCACCGACCTTGACCGTTCGGTGTACGAGAGCGTCAAACAGACCATCGCCCGCCACCCTTCGGAAACCGAAGAACGCATGACCGTGCGCCTGCTGGCCTACGCCCTCTGGTACAACGAGCAGTTGGCGTTCGGCCGTGGCTTGTCGGATGTCGACGAGCCGGCCCTGTGGGAAAAGAGCCTGGATGATCGGGTGTTGCACTGGATCGAAGTCGGCCAGCCGGATGCAGACCGCCTGACCTGGTGCTCGCGTCGCACCGAACGCACCAGCCTGCTGGCCTACGGCAGCCTGCGGGTGTGGGAAGGCAAGGTGGTGCCGGTGGCGAATAACCTGAAGAACGTGCATATCGCTGCCGTGCCGCAGGAAATTCTGGAGGTTCTGGCCAAGGACATGCCGCGCGTGATCAAGTGGGACGTGATGATCAGCGAAGGCACGATCTTCGTTACCGATGACCGTGGCCAGCATGAAGTGCAACTGCAATGGCTCGTTGGAGAGCGCGATTGAAGAGTTGCAGCTACAAGCGGCAAGCTTTTAGCTGCAAGCTTGAAGCTTGAAGCTTGAAGCTTGAAGCTTGAAGCTTGAAGCTTGAAGCTTGAAGCTTGAAGCCTGAAGCCAGCTATTATTCCCCTACAGAGAACCCCCCAGCGTCCCATGCGTATCGATCCCCGTCCCTTGCCCGCCGTCCTGCCATTCCTCGGTGAATTGCCCCCGCTGCTGACCCGTCTCTACGCCGCGCGCGGGGTGCAATCGGAAGCCGAGCTGGACAAGAGCCTGGCGCGGTTGATTCCCTATCAGCAGCTCAAGGGCATCGATGCCGCCGTCGACCTGCTGGTGACGGCGCTGGAACAACGCCAGCGCATCCTGATCGTCGGTGACTTCGATGCCGACGGCGCCACCGCCAGCACCGTAGGTACACTGGGCCTGCGTTTGCTCGGTGCGGCCCATGTCGATTACCTGGTGCCCAACCGTTTTGAATACGGCTACGGCCTGACGCCGGAGATCGTTGCGGTGGCGCTGCAGCGCGAGCCGCAGTTGCTGATCACGGTGGACAACGGTATCTCCAGCGTCGAAGGCGTGGCGGCGGCGAAGGCGGCGGGGCTGAAGGTGCTGGTGACCGATCACCACTTGCCGGGCGACGAACTGCCGGCGGCGGACGCGATCGTCAATCCGAACCAGCCAGGCTGTGCGTTCCCCAGCAAGGCACTGGCCGGTGTGGGCGTGATCTTCTACGTACTGATGGCCCTGCGCGCGCGTTTGCGCAGCCTGGGCTGGTATGACAGCAGCCCGCAGCCGAACATTGGTGAACTGCTCGACCTGGTGGCCCTGGGCAGCGTCGCCGACGTGGTGCCGCTGGACGCCAACAACCGCATCCTGGTGCATCAAGGATTGGAGCGTATCCGCGCTGGCCGCGCGCGGCCGGGGATCAAGGCGATCCTTGAAGTGGCCAAGCGTGACCATGCCCGCATCACCTCCACCGACCTGGGCTTCATTCTCGGCCCACGGCTCAATGCGGCCGGGCGCCTGGACGATATGAGCCTGGGCATCGAATGCCTGCTGACCACCGATGTTGCCGCGGCGCGGGAAATGGCCGCGCAGTTGGACGGCATGAACCAGGACCGCAAATCCATCGAGCAAGGCATGCAGCGCGAAGCCCTGGCTCAACTCAAGGATTTGCCGGTGGAGTCAATGCCGTACGGCTTGTGCCTGTTCGACCCGGAGTGGCACCAGGGTGTGATCGGGATTCTGGCCTCGCGCATGAAAGAACGTTATTTCCGTCCCACCATCGCGTTTGCCGATGCCGGTGATGGCCTGCTCAAGGGCTCCGGGCGTTCAGTACAGGGCTTTCATATCCGTGACGCGCTGGCGGTGGTGGCCAGCCAGCACCCCAACCTGATCGCCAAATACGGCGGTCACGCGATGGCGGCGGGCCTGACCCTGCCCGAAGCGAACTTCCCCTTGTTTGCCGAGGCTTTCGATGCCGAAGTGCGTCGGCAACTGCGCGAAGAAGACCTCACCGGGCGGCTGCTCTCCGATGGCACCCTGGCGGTGGAAGAGTTTCACCTGGAACTGGCGCGCGCGCTGCGCCATGCCGGCCCGTGGGGGCAACACTTTCCCGAGCCGTTGTTTCACGGTGTGTTCCAGTTGGTGGAACAGCGGGTGGTCGGCGAGCGGCACTTGAAGGTGGTGCTCAAGAGCGAATGCGGGTCGGTGAAGCTTGATGGCATTGCGTTTGGGGTAGACCGTGAAGTCTGGCCGAACCCGACCGTGCGCTGGGTGGAGTTGGCCTACAAGCTGGATGTGAATGAGTTTCGTGGCAATGAGACGGTGCAGTTGATGATTGCGCATATCGAGCCGCGCTAGATCCAGCTGACAATGCAATACAACTGTGGGAGGGGGCTTGCCCCCGATAGCGGTGGATCAGTCACAACATCATTGACTGACACCATGCTATCGGGGGCAAGCCCCCTCCCACATTTGGTTTTGTGTATAGCCTGGGATTACTCGGTCTTGGCCTGGTGCTTGACGATGATATCCACCAACCGCTTGGCCAGCGCCGGATAGTTCTCATCGAAGTGATGCCCACCGGGCAGCTTCATGGCTTCGCCCACGGCAGTCTTGTCGGTGCAGCCACTCTCGTCGACTTCTTCCGCGCCATAGATGCACACCACTTTTTCGGGGGGCAGCTTGGCCATTTCCGGGCCGGTCGCGGCTTCTTTGCCGGCGTTGCCCAGCCAGCCTTCCACTTCAATCTCAAAACTGCCGGTGCGGGCGAAGGCCAGCAGAATGATCGCGTCGACGCGTTGCTGTTCGTTTGCCGGCATACGGTTGTAGATGGCCGGCAGGACGTCGGCGCCGAACGAGTAACCGGTCAGCACGAAGCGCTTGGTGCCCCATTTCTGCCGGTAGTGCTGCATCAGTTCGGTAAGGTCCTTGGCGCTTTGTTCCGGGGTTTTGTGCTGCCAGTAGTAGCGTAGGGTGTCGATGCCGACCACCGGGTAGCCGATCTTCGCCATTTCGCCGGCCACGTCGCGGTCCAGGTCACGCCAGCCGCCGTCACCGGAGAGGAACAGGGTCACGGTGTCTTTGGCCTGACCGGCCGGCACTTCCACCACTGGAATCGCCAGGCCCCCGTTGTCCGAACCTACCAGCTGCTTGCGCAGCTCGTTGTTCAGCACTTGCGGGTAATGAATGTCGTAGTCGCTGATGCTGGTGGTGGCACGCGGTGTGTCACGTACGAAGCTGGCGCTTTCATCGTCAGGGTTGTCATTCCAGGCCACCAGCCAGTTGCCATGGGCGGCGGTTTTCGGCAGCGGGTCGTTGCAGCCTTCCTGTTTCAGGGCAAAGCCGACGGAAATGGCGTTGGCCTTGTCGTCGTTCTGTGTGGCCAGCCAGCGCCAGGCGAGCGCTGCGCCAGGGCCAATGCCGCTGACCAGGGTCGCCGGGCCTTTAAGCTGGGCCAGGGCGCTCTGCAGCGCTTGCGCCTGCAGCTTGCAGTCATCCTTGGGCAGAATCACCTGAACGAGCTGCGCCGAGCCACCCTGGCTGAGGGCGATCAGTTGGCTGTCGGTGAGGGTTTCGTCGGCCATCACGGCCACTGCCACGCGGGCCTTCACCGCGCCGGCAGGGCTGACGCGGGTCATCACCGAGCCATCGGCCTGGGGCATTTGCTCCAGGGTCGGCTGTGGAGCAGGGCGGTTCCAGTACCAGTAACCGCCGCCCAGGATCAGCGCGAGCAGCACCACAACAGCCAATACATACCGCCAGGAGCGTCGAATCATCAGCGTTTCACCAATCCAGTCAAGCCGCCCGCGATCAGGGCGGCGGTATCGGCCAGTGCCACCAGCGGATCAAGTCCTGCGGGCACGGCCATGTAACGGGGTTCCCAGTCAGGCTGGAACTTGTCTTTGAAGCGGCGCAAACCTTGGAAGTTATACAGTTGCTCGCCACGGCGGAACACCATCGAGCCCAAGCGTTGGGTCAGTGGCGCGCCACGCCGGGGTTGCAGGCCCGACAACGGCACCATGCCGAGGCTGAAGCGGGCGTAGCCGTGACTCTTATAATGTTGAATCAGACCGACCATCATGAACTCCATGGTCAGCTTCGGTGCGTCCGGGTGGGCGCGCATCAGGTCGAGACTGGCCAGGTCATGGTTGTACGTCTCGAGCAGGTTGGCGAAGGCCACCGGGCGCCCTTCGAAGCGAATGATCGCGATACGGAAGTGCTTGAGGTAGTCGTCGCTGAAGCGGCCCAGGGAGAAGCCCTTTTCGCGCACATTCTTACCGGTTAGCCAGGCGTCCGAGATAACTTTTAATTCATCCATCGGCGCCGTGCCTGGCTCGCAGATTTCCAGGGACAGACCGTCGCGGGTGCCACGGTTCCAGGTGTAGCGCAAATCCTTCATTTCCTTGCCCTTGGCTTCCAGGTCAAAGCGTTTCAGGTCGACGCGGGCTTCTTCGCCCAGCTTGATCGCGGTGAGTCCGATATCCATGTAGTACGGCAGGTTCTCGGCGCGCACTTGATAGAACACCGGCCGTGCGTGGTGAATGTCGCACAGGTCGCGGAACTGCCAGATCATCTCGGCGCGCGGCTGGGTCGGCCCGATCGGATCATACAAGGCCACCAGGCTGCGCCCTCGACGGGCATACATCAGGAAGGCTTCATCATTAGGGTGGAACAGCAACGCCTTGTCGCCGGTCAGCGCCAGGCCGCCGTCGGGTTGCGAGGAGGCCATCAGGATTTTGGAGGCGCGCTCGAGTTCGTCCGGGGTCGGCAGATGGATGACCGGGCGTGCGGTACGCAGCAGCCAGGTCAGCGACACGATCACCAGCAGGACGGCGGCACCCAGCAACGAACGCAAGCCGCGTGGGGCGTTGGCATCGAGGGTGAACTGCCACCACAGTTGATGACTGTAGGGCACGTCCTGATAGGCGAACAGCAGCAGCCAGATCGACGCGCCCAGCACGCACACGCTGGCCACCAGGTACAGCGGCGAGAAGGGCAGTTCGGTCAAGCGGCTGGCGCGGTAGAACGAGCGTCGGAAGATCGCCAGCAGCACGGCGGTCATGGTCATCAGGCTGGCTTCTTCCCAGTCGAAGCCCTTGAGCAACGAGAGCAGGGCGCCTACCAGCAGCAGCACCATGGTCAGCATCCAGGCCGCCGACAGACGTCGACGCAAGCCTTGGGCCAGCAGCAGGCACAGCACGCCGATCAGGCTGGCACCGAAGTGCGACGCGTCAATCAGGCGGTGGGGAATCAGGAAGCCGATGTTTTCCAGGCGTGAATCGATCTCCGGCGTGGCGCCGGAAAACAGCAGGACCACGCCGGACAAAAAAACCAGTACGGCCAGCACCGGTGCCGCAAGGCCGGAGGCGACGCGCAGGCTCTGCTGGGTCTGGAACAGGCGCTGGGCCTCGTTGACCAGCAGGAAGATACAGGCGATCAGCAGCGGCAATACCACGTAGATCATCCGGTACAGCAGCAGGGCGGCGGCCAGTGGCGCCGCGCCGAGTTTGTCGGCGAAGGCCGCCAGCAGGATCGCTTCGAACACCCCCACGCCACCCGGTACGTGGCTGAGTACGCCGGCGGCCAGGGCCAGCAGGTACACCAGCAGGAACGGGCCGAAGGGTGGCGCTTCCGGCAGCAGCAGATAAAGGACGGTGGCCGCGGCGGCGACATCCAGTGCGGTGATGATCAACTGCAGGAACGTCAAGCGCCGGCCAGGCAGGCGCAGGGTACGGCGCCCGGCCTTGACCAGCAGGTTATCCGGGTAGGGTTGTTCCGGCAGGCGACGGCGATAGATGCCGATGCACAGCATGGCCGACAACAGCAGTACAGCACCGGCAACACCGCCCAGCAGGCTTTGCGATAAATGCAGGTAGGTCGATGCCGCCGGCAGGTTGCTCAGTGTGGCCAAAGCGGCCAGGGGGGGAAGCGCGCAGCCCAGCGCCAGGCTGGCGAACACGGTCATGTGCGCGACTTCCGAAGCACCGATGCCGTGGCGTGCATAGAGACGGTAGCGCACCGAGCCGCCCGAGAGCATCGACAAGCCAATGGCGTTGCCGATGGCAAAGGCGGTGAAGCCCCCCAGTGCCAGGGTCTTGGCGGGCAGTTTCACGCCGGCATAACGTGCGCCGGAAAATTCATAGCCCAACAGAATGATGAAACCGGCCACCGCCGCCGCAAACGCGCCGAGCAAGGCAGGCTTGGGGACTTCCAGGATCGAGTCGTGGAGGGCGTAGAGATCGAGTTCCAACAACAGATGTCGGCAGGCGATCAGAGCAATGGCAAACAGCAGCAAGGTCACGGCCAGGCCGATGGGCTGACGGTATTTGCTCAACAGATCCAACCAACGCAAACGGGTGGGAGGGATCGGTTGTTCCGCTGTGACAGTGTCTTGTGGTTCAGACGAGTTGGCGCGCATCAATCACCTCGTGGATTGTGCGCGACAGGATGGGGGTATCCAGCCAAGTTACCAATCCCTATGGACAAAATAATTACAAATATTAACGCGGATCACCGAGTGCGGCGACTGCGGCCATTGGTCGTAGAGGGTAGCGCTTGAGCATTGAGCATAGCGTGCAATGAGATGGACTCTGCAAACCGTCTACGGTTTCATGAAAGATGCCATGCCATTGTTTCAGAAGAACTTTTTCACCGGATACAAAAAAGGCCACTCTTTCGAGTAGCCTTTTTTGATGTTTGGTTGCGGGAGCCGGATTTGAACCGACGACCTTCGGGTTATGAGCCCGACGAGCTACCAGACTGCTCCATCCCGCGTCTGTGGGCGGCATTCTACAGTCCAGCGCCGAGGTGTCAACCGTTAATGCTGCAATGGCTCAAATAAGTGGGTTTTATTCAAAATCAAGGCCTTGGCACCGCCCATTGAGGGGAGGGGGTAAAAACAGGCACGCACAAAAAAGGCCACTCTTTCGAGTAGCCTTTTTTGATGTTTGGTTGCGGGAGCCGGATTTGAACCGACGACCTTCGGGTTATGAGCCCGACGAGCTACCAGACTGCTCCATCCCGCGTCTGTGTGTCGGCATTCTACAGAGGAACGCGAGTGTGTCAACCCTAAAATCGAACAAAAGCGCTTGTGGTTCAATTGGTTAGCTCTCCAAGGCAGGCTTGCGAAGGGCGCGGGGCCAGTCAGGCCAGGGCTTTCAGCTCTATTGGAAGGTCGAACTCGATTGAGAAAACCAATTCATCTTGGATATTTCCTACCGCTCAGGCGGAAGATTCAAACTACTGGTGCTATATACAGGGGTGAATGCGATACTGGCCACCCGTTGATTCACACCCCGTTTATATGACGCAGCGCAAAATCATCCACGTCGACTGTGATTGCTTCTACGCCGCCATCGAGATGCGCGACGACCCGAGCCTGGCGCAAAAACCCTTGGCTGTCGGTGGCTCGGCAGATCGGCGGGGGGTGATCGCTACGTGCAATTACGAAGCGCGGGCTTACGGGGTGCGCTCGGCGATGTCATCGCGTCACGCGTTGAAGCTGTGCCCGGACCTGACGATCGTCAAGCCGCGTATGGATGCCTATAAAGAAGCGTCGAAGGAAATCCAGACGATCTTTCGCGACTACACCGACCTGATCGAGCCGTTGTCGCTGGATGAAGCCTACCTCGACGTCTCCGACAGCCCGCATTTTGGCGGCAGTGCCACGCGCATCGCCCAGGACATTCGCCGGCGTGTGTCCAATCAGTTGCACATCACCGTGTCTGCCGGCGTGGCGCCCAACAAGTTTCTGGCCAAGATCGCCAGCGATTGGAAGAAACCCAACGGCCTGTTTGTGATTACCCCGGACCAGATCGAAGATTTTGTCTCGCAGTTGCGGGTGAGTAAATTGCATGGAGTGGGCAAGGTCACCGCCGACAAGCTGGCGCGCCTGGGCATTGAGGATTGCCTGCAATTGCGTGAGTGGAACAAGCTGGCGCTGGTGCGCGAATTCGGCAGTTTCGGGGAGCGTCTCTGGAGCCTTGCCCGTGGGATCGATGACCGCGTGGTGCAGAACGACAGTCGGCGGCAATCTATCAGTGTCGAAAATACCTACGATGTGGACTTGCCGGATCTTTCCAGCTGTCTGGCCAAGCTGCCTGAGTTGATGGAAACCCTGGCTGGGCGCATGGCGCGTATCGACAGCAGCTACCGGGCAGGCAAGCCGTTCGTGAAGGTCAAGTTCCATGACTTCACCCAGACCACCCTGGAGCAGGCCGGGGCAGGTCGGGATCTGCAGAGTTATGAACAGCTGATGACCCAGGCGTTCAACCGTGGTGGGAAACCAGTGCGATTGTTGGGGATCGGGGTGAGGTTGCTGGATTTGAGCAGCGGCAACGAACAGCTCGAGTTGTCCTGGTAGAACCCCTGGTAGAACCCGGGATTAAAAAATGAGAGAGATCCAAATGTGGGAGGGGGCTTGCCCCCGATAGCGGGGTGTCAGTGTCAGATGTACTGACTGACACACTGCAATCGGCGGCAAGCCCCCTCCCACATTTGGATCTTTGAACGGTCTGAAAACTCAGCGTGGGCCAGGATCTGCGACGAGTCGCCCCGCATCCTTGGCCAGTGCCTGCAAAAACTCCTGCTGCAATTCCGGATCGTTGCGCGTCAGTTCAATCAGGCTTTGCTCAAGCTCGCTGGCTTCTTCTTCCAGGCCCAGCTCCGAGAGGCGCTTGACCCGGTGCACCCACTGGTTGACTTCGTCGTCTTCCAAATCGTCATAGATCAGGCCATGGGCTTCCAGCAATTTGCCGCGCAGGGTGTTGCTGATCGCCAGGGTCGAATCCGTGTGCACATCGTCCTGGCCGTCTTCCACGCTGATCTTCAAGGTGGTGACGCGGTTCAGGTCCTGCTCGGCAAACGGACTGTCCAACAGGTTCAGGCGCAGGACGCCGTCGCGGTCAGTGGTCAGTTCATGGGTCTGTTTGCCGGCGGTGACCTGTACCGGGCGTTCGCTCCAGGGCAGGCTCGAATATTCCAAGCGCTTGTCACGCTGCACTTCATCGATAGCCGCGAGGTTCTGCTGCGCACGACCGTGGGATTGCACGTTCATGAACGGGTTGATGCCGTCCACGCCGTAGCTCAGCCAATCGTGCGTCATGCTGGCAGGCAGGTTGCCGAGGGCGAAGATATTCGCCACATTGGCCCCCGCGCCGGCCACCAACGCAACGGCACCCAGTGGCATCTCATAGAGTTTGCGCCAGGGCTGGTAGGGCGTGTAGCGGTCGTAACGTCTTGTGACTTCGAATTCGGTGACCTCGAAAGTCTTTTGCTCGTGAATCCGAACCCGACGTTGCGGCAGCTCCAGCACTTTGGGCTCACCCACATCGATCTGCAGGCTGTGGTCGAGCAACTTGCGCTCGACCCGCTCCTCGTGCTCACTGCGTTGCGACATCTGGTTGGCGCAGCCGCTGACCAGCAGGGCGCCGCACAAGGCGGCGCCCCCCAGGGCTCTGGTGTTTCGCTTGAACATGACTTCTCTTGATCTGGTTTTCAGCGACGAATACGCGCCTGAAGGAAAGACAGCACGTCAGCCACCGGCAACGGTTGGGCATCGGCTTCGGTCCGGCTCTTGTATTCCAGATTGCCATCGGCCAGGCCGCGGTCACTGACCACGATCCGGTGCGGGATGCCAATCAACTCCATGTCGGCGAACTTGATGCCCGGGCTGGTTTTCTTGTCCCGGTCATCGAGCAGCACTTCAAAACCGGCGGCCGTCAGTTCGGCATACAGTTTGTCGGTGGCTTCGCGTACTTGCTCGGTTTCATAGCGCAACGGCACCAGCGCAACCTGGAACGGCGCCAGCGCGTCGCTCCAGATAATGCCTTTCTCGTCGTTGTTCTGCTCGATGGCAGCGGCGACCACACGGGAAACGCCAATGCCGTAGCAGCCCATGTCCAGGGTGATCGGCTTGCCGTTCTCGCCCAGTACTTCGCACTTCATCGCCTTGCTGTACTTGTTGCCCAGCTGGAAGATGTGCCCGACTTCGATGCCGCGCTTGATCTCCAGGGTGCCCTTGCCATCCGGGCTCGGGTCGCCGGCCACGACGTTACGCAGGTCAGCCACCGTCGGAACCGGCAGGTCGCGCTCCCAGTTCACGCCGAAGTAGTGCTTGTCGTCGATGTTGGCGCCGATACCGAAGTCGCTCATCAGCTCGACGGAACGGTCGATGATGATCGGCAGCGGCAGGTTCAGCGGGCCGAGGGAACCGGCGCCGGCGCCAATGGCGTCGCGCAGTTCGGCATCGGTGGCCATGACCAGCGGACTTGCCACGCCAGGCTGCTGGGCCGCCTTGATTTCGTTGAGCTCGTGGTCGCCACGGATCACCAGGGCGATCAGCTTGCCTTCTTCTTCGGCACGCACGATCAGGGTCTTGATGGTCTTTTCAATCGGCAGATTGAATTTTTCCACCAGGGCCGCGATGGTCTTGGTGTCCGGGGTATCGACCAGGCGCAGCTCTTCAGCCGGCGCCGGGCGCGAGGTTTCGCGCGGTACGGCTTCGGCTTTTTCGACGTTCGCCGCGTAGTCCGAACCATTGCTGAACGCAATGTCGTCTTCGCCGGATTCGGCCAGCACGTGGAACTCGTGGGAGCCGGCACCGCCGATGGAGCCGTTGTCCGCTTCAACCGGGCGGAATTTCAGGCCCAGGCGCGTGAAGATATTGCAGTAGGCCTGGTGCATGCGGTCGTAGGTCGCCTGCAACGACGCCTGGTCGGCATGGAACGAATAGGCGTCCTTCATGATGAATTCACGGCCGCGCATCAAACCGAAGCGTGGGCGGATCTCATCACGGAATTTGGTCTGGATCTGATACAGGTTCAGCGGCAATTGTTTATAGCTGCTCAACTCATTGCGCATCAGGTCGGTAATGACTTCTTCGTGGGTCGGGCCGGCGCAGAAATCGCGGCCATGACGGTCCTTGAAGCGCAGCAGCTCGGGGCCGTACTCTTCCCAGCGTCCGGATTCCTGCCACAGTTCAGCCGGTTGGGTGCTCGGCATCAACACTTCCAGAGAGCCGGCGGCGTTCATTTCTTCACGAACGATGGCTTCGACCTTGCGCATCACCTTCAAGCCCATGGGCAGCCAGGTGTACAGGCCCGAGGCCAGTTTGCGGATCATGCCGGCGCGCAGCATCAGCTGATGGCTGATCACAACCGCGTCGGAAGGCGTTTCTTTCTGTGTGGCGAGCAAATATTGACTGGTACGCATGGTAGGCCGTTGTCGGTTGCTTGGACTTGAAATGACTTGGGATTGTACGGGCGGTTGCTGCTGGAGTACAGGCGTGACATTGCGGGGGATCTGACTGACTGTAGAAGATCCGAATGTGGGAGGGGGCTTGCCCCCGATAGCGGTGTTTGAGCGACGAGATACTCAGCTGTCCCACCGCAATCGGGGGCAAGCCCCCTCCCACATTTCAGTCTTCTGCAGGTGGATTCAACCGGGCGCGGCGGTTTTCCTGGAACCAGTGCAGCGCAATCAGGAACAGCGTCGGCACCCCCAGCAGGCAGGTGATCATGAAGAAGTTGTGATAGCCGAACTTCTCCACCATCACCCCCGAATACCCGCCGATCAGGCGCGGCAGCAACAGCATGATCGAGCTGAGCAGGGCGTATTGGGTGGCGGAGAACTTGAGGTTGGTCAGGCTCGACAGGTAGGCGACAAATGCCGATGTGGCCAGGCCCGAGCTGAAGTTATCCAGGGAAATGGTGACAATCAGCATCTGCAGGTCGGGGCCCATGTCGGCGAGCATCACGAACAACAGATTGGTGCCGGCCGAGGCCACGCCGCCGATGAACAGGATCGGCAGGATACCGAACCGCACGATCAACAGGCCACCCATACCGGCGCCGATCAGGGTCATGATCAGGCCGAAGATCTTGCTGACCCCGGCAATCTGGTCCTTGGTGAAACCCTGGTCGATATAGAACACGTTGGCCATCACGCCCATGACGGTGTCGGACATGCGATAGGAGGCGATCAACCCGAGCAGCAGCAACGCCTGCCAGCGGTAGCGCAGGATAAAGTCGTTGACCGGCGTCAGCACCGGCGCCAGGCCGCGCCGGCCCATGGCGGAGAGACACATCGCAGTCAGCAGGATATAGAGGATGGCGCGCAGGAATGCGCGGTCTTCCATCAACAATTCCCACAGGCTCACGCCCTCGAACAGCACGCTGGCGAAGTCAGTGTTGTACAGCTGGGTAAACATCGCCGGCACGGACACCAGCAGCACGATCAGCACGAACACCGACACCAGCTGATGCGCGAAGCTGTAGCGCCCGGCCTGCAACTGGGTGCGCAGCGGCACGTTGGGTTCGCGCATGAACAAGGTGGTGAGCAGCGCCGGGACCATCAACACGCCGAACAGCACATAGGTGCCGGTCCAGGCCGAATGTTTATAGTTGAAACCGGTGGAACCGAAGCCCTCTGCAAAGAACAGCGCACCGGCCGTGGCCAGCAGGGCGGCGATGCGATAACCGGACATATAACTGGCGGCCAGGGCGGCCTGGCGGTTGTCGTCAGCGATTTCCAGGCGGTAGGCATCGACGGCGATGTCCTGGGTGGCCGACGCGAATGCAACGACGACGGCAATGGCGATCAACCAGGACAAGTGTTTTTGCGGGTCACAAAAGCCCATGCCGATCAATCCGAGGATCACCAGCGACTGGGAGAGCACCAGCCAGGAACGCCGGCGCCCGAGTTTTCCGAGCAATGGCAGGCGCCATTGGTCGAGCAGCGGCGACCAGACCCATTTGAAGGCGTAGGCCAGCCCGATCAGGCTTGCATAACCGATGGTCTCGCGGGCAACGCCTGCTTCGCGCAACCACACGGAAAGCGTCGAGAACACCAACATATAAGGCAGGCCGGCAGCGAAACCGAGCAACAACAGCACTAACGTCGAGGGGCTGGCATAGGCGGCGAGCGCGGCGCGCCAGGTTTTACGGGGCATGGGCTGGAGTCTGCCTCAGATTTGCGGAAACAAAGCGCGCACTCTAACCGCTGTGCTCTACCGGACGCCAGCCATGGCGCTGAATATCAACACGATTGTTCAGGATAGTGACGCCTTCGCTACGTAAACGCGCACGTTGCTCGTCACCGGATGCACTGCCCAGCGGCAGGCTTATCCGACCACCGGCACCCAGCACACGGTGCCAGGGCAATCGGGTATCTGCGGGGAGCTGGCTCAAGGTGCGTCCGACCCAGCGCGCGGCGCGCCCCAAGCCTGCCAGGTGCGCCAACTCGCCGTAACTGACCACGCAGCCTTCAGGCACCTGCGACAACGTCAGGTAAAGTGCGGTGCGGCGCATTTCGGCGGGGTTTTGCGGGGTGTCGGCGGGTTCATTCACTGCGAGGCTGTCCGTTGAGAACATCGGTGTTTTTGTGAGAAACGTCTGTAAGCTTGGCGTCGAGCATGGAACTCAATATAAATAGTTGAGTCAGTTCAGGCTATCTAACACGATAGCCTCTTCTTTTCGCCAACCCCGAGCCCCGTATCCGCTTATGTTGTCCAGAACCCTGCTGTGCCTCGCTGTCCTCAGTGCTTCCACGCCCCTGCTCGCCGATACCGTCTGGTTGAAAAACGGTGACCGCCTGACCGGCAAGATAAAAGTCTTCGACGGCGGCAAGCTGCTGATCCAGACCAGCTACGGCGGGGCGATCCCGGTGGACTGGAAGCAGGTGAAAACCCTGGAGAGCGATCAGGAGTTGCTGGTCAAGCAGGACGCCTACGACGGCGAAAAGGCCAAGTCCCTCAAGCCTGCAGAGGATGGCAAAGTCGTGCTGGCCAATGGCGAAGCGCCCAAGACTGTGGACTTGGCCAGCATCCAGCAGATCCTCAAGCCCAAGCCTGTGATCGAAGATCTGGTCTGGAAGGGCAACATCGACCTGGCGCTGGACTACAAGCGCGCCGACAAAGACACCAACGACTACGACATCGACTTCAAGACTTCAGCCCGTCACGGCCAGTGGCGCCACACGGGTAAGGGCGAATACAACCGCGAGTTCCAGGACGACGTCACCACCACCGACAACTGGGCGTTGGAATACGACCTGGACCGCTTTATCACCGAGCACTGGTTCTGGCAGGGTCGCCTGACCTACAAGCGAGACAAGGTCGAAGACCTGGCACGTCAACGCACCGTCGGTACGGGCCCTGGCTATCAGTTCTGGGACGATGAACTCGGCGCGTTCTCCCTCGGCTCGCTGGTCAACCGCACCGATTACGAATACGCCGATGGCGGCAAGGACAACTTCTACTCCCTGGCCATGAAGTGGAACTACAACCGCTACCTGGTGGGCAAGACCGTTGAGTTCTTCACCAACGGCGAGCTGGGCAAGCCGCTGGACGGTCCGGCCGACTATTCCCTGGATGCCGAGATGGGCCTGCGCTACAAAGTCACCGAGTGGGCGTCGCTCAATCTCAAGGCTGAACGCGATGTCATCAGCGGCGACTCCGACAGCAGCTTGAGCAAGACCCGCTACACCGCAGGCTTTGGTGTGGCCTGGTAAAGCGACACGCTGGCAACCTGCGTGGATATTGATTACCTTGTGTTGAGATCCATTCCCATATGCCATGGGCGGCGGAACAACCCAGGAGTCATACAGTGAGCGCGCACGTTGCCAGGAACGCCCGAGAGCTGTTGCTCAAGGAATACCGTGGGGCCTTGGCCACACTGTCCAAAGCCATGCCCGGTTTTCCCTTCGGTTCGGTCGTGCCGTACTGCCTCGACGCGCACGGCCAGCCGCTGATCCTGATCAGTCGCATCGCCCAGCACACGCACAATTTGCAGAACGACCCCAAGTGTTCGTTGCTGGTCGGTGAGCGCGAAGCCGACGATGTGCAGGCCGTCGGGCGCCTGACCTACCTGGCGCAAGCCGAAAAGCTGGAAGACGCCGCCAGCATCGAAGCCGCTGCCGAGCGCTACTACCGCTACTTCCCTGACTCGGCCAATTACCACCAGGCCCACGATTTCGATTTCTGGGTGCTCAAACCGGTGCGCCACCGTTATATCGGTGGGTTTGGCGCGATCCACTGGGTCGATCAACTGACCCTGGCCAATCCGTTCGCGGGCAAGGCCGAGCGCAGCATGATCGAACACATGAACAGCGATCACGCCAAGGCCATCGCCCATTACGTCGACCTCGCCGGTTTACCGACGACCGAGACTGCGCAACTGGCCGGCATCGACAGCGAAGGCATGCACCTGCGCATTGGCCAGTCCCTGCACTGGTTGCCGTTTGCCGAGTCTTGCAACACACCGACACAAGTACGCGAAGCCCTGGTTTCATTGGCTCACGCGCAGACCTGGCCGAAAAAATCAGACGTTCGCGCTTGAATTCACGAAAAGGCGACGTCATCTAAGGTGAACTAGCAAGGCATTCTTGCGTTGAGGAACCATTTGATGCGCCCTTTTTTGTTGCTTTTTCTATTGTTCCCGGTGCTGGAGCTGTTCGTATTCGTTCAAGTCAGCGGTGCGATCGGATTTTTCCCGGCACTGTTACTGATCATTCTCGGCTCGATGCTCGGCGTTCTGGTGCTGCGCGTCGCCGGCCTGGCGACGGCCCTGCGCGCCCGTGAAAGCCTGAACCGCGGTGAGCTGCCCGCCCAGACCATGCTTGAAGGCCTGATGATGGCCCTGGCCGGTGGCCTGTTGATCCTGCCGGGCTTTATCAGCGACGTGGTCGGTCTGGTGATGCTGCTGCCGGTCACGCGCAAACTGCTGGCCGGCAAGATGCGCCAGCGTGCCGAAGAAGCGGCCATGCGCCAGCGCGCGTTTGCCGAAGACCTGCAACCCCGTGGCGGTCCGGCCCCGCGCCAGCCCCTGGGGCGGGAAGGCGATGTGATCGAAGGCGAGTTCGAACACCGCGACAGCAAATAAAGACCTCACCGGCACGGCACCTTCGGGTGCCGTGTTGCATTCATTCCTGATCAACACACAAAAAAAATTCGTTCGCTGCCCCTTGTAATAAGCCTGGGCGCCCTTATGTAACGGTCACCGCAAGGTTTCTGGTGGTGACACTAGACAGACTTCCGCGGTTCGCCCAGCGAGCCGCGACCGGCACCGCCGGAATTTAACCCGCCGGAATTGATACCGGCCGATGAAAAACACAATTAGGAGAGATCGACAATGAGCAAGCTTCGTCCTCTGCACGACCGCGTCGTCATCCGTCGCAGCGAAGAAGAAAAGAAAACCGCCGGTGGGATCGTCCTGCCAGGTTCGGCTGCTGAGAAAGCCAACCACGGCGTGATCGTCGCTGCTGGCCCAGGCAAGACCCTGGAAAACGGTGAAGTACGTGCGCTGGCCGTGAAAGTGGGTGACAAGGTTGTTTTCGGCCCTTACTCCGGCAGCAACACTGTGAAAGTCGACGGCGAAGACCTGCTGGTAATGGCTGAGAACGAAATTCTCGCTGTACTGGAAGGCTGATTTTCCCGCTCATTTTCCCGTTACTACAAAGTATTTAAGGAATATCGATCATGGCTGCTAAAGAAGTTAAATTCGGCGATTCCGCCCGCAAGAAAATGCTCACCGGTGTCAACGTCCTGGCTGACGCAGTAAAAGCGACCCTGGGCCCGAAAGGCCGTAACGTGATCATCGAGAAAAGCTTCGGCGCTCCGACCATCACCAAGGATGGCGTTTCCGTAGCCAAGGAAATCGAACTGGAAGACCGTTTCGAGAACATGGGCGCGCAGCTGGTCAAAGACGTTGCCTCCCGTGCCAACGATGACGCCGGCGACGGCACCACCACCGCTACCGTCCTGGCTCAGGCCATCGTCAACGAAGGCTACAAGGCCGTCGCTGCCGGCATGAACCCGATGGACCTCAAGCGCGGTATCGACAAAGCGACCATCGCGATCGTTGCCGAGCTGAAAAACCTGTCCAAGCCATGCGCTGACACCAAGGCTATCGCTCAGGTAGGCACCATCTCCGCCAACTCCGACAGCTCCATCGGCGACATCATTGCCCAAGCCATGGAAAAAGTCGGCAAGGAAGGCGTGATCACCGTTGAAGAAGGCTCGGGCCTGGAAAACGAACTGTCGGTTGTAGAAGGCATGCAGTTCGACCGTGGCTACCTGTCCCCGTACTTCGTCAACAAGCCGGACACCATGGTTGCCGAGCTGGACAGCCCGCTGATCCTGCTGGTCGACAAAAAGATCTCCAACATCCGCGAAATGCTGCCTGTACTGGAAGCCGTTGCCAAAGCCGGCCGTCCGCTGCTGATCGTCTCCGAAGACGTTGAAGGCGAAGCCCTGGCGACCCTGGTTGTGAACAACATGCGTGGCATCGTCAAAGTCGCAGCCGTCAAGGCTCCAGGCTTCGGCGACCGTCGCAAGGCCATGCTGCAGGACATCGCCGTATTGACCGGCGGTACCGTTATCTCCGAAGAGATCGGCCTGAGCCTGGAAAGCGCCACCCTGGAAAACCTGGGTAGCGCCAAGCGCGTGACCATCTCCAAGGAAAACACCATCATCGTTGACGGTGCTGGCGTTGAAGGTGACATCGAATCGCGTATCGCTCAGATCCGTACCCAGGTTGCCGAGACTTCCTCGGACTACGACCGTGAAAAACTGCAAGAGCGTCTGGCCAAACTGTCCGGCGGCGTTGCAGTGATCAAGGTTGGCGCCGGTTCCGAAGTTGAAATGAAAGAGAAGAAGGCCCGCGTTGAAGACGCCCTGCACGCAACCCGTGCAGCCGTTGAAGAAGGCGTGGTACCTGGCGGTGGCGTTGCGCTGATCCGTGCTCTGGAAGCCCTGACCAATCTGACCGGCGACAACGCTGACCAGAATGTCGGTATCGCTGTACTGCGCCGTGCCGTTGAAGCACCGCTGCGCCAGATCGCTGCCAACTCCGGCGACGAGCCAAGCGTTGTGGTCAACGAAGTCAAGAACGGCAAAGGTAACTACGGTTACAACGCTGCGACTGGCGTCTACGGCGACATGATCGAAATGGGCATCCTGGACCCAACCAAGGTGACTCGTTCCGCACTGCAGGCAGCTGCTTCCATCGGCGGCCTGATCCTGACCACCGAAGCTGCCATCGCTGAGAAGCCAAAGGCTGAAGGCGCAGGTGGTGGCGGTATGCCAGACATGGGCGGCATGGGTGGCATGGGCGGCATGATGTAAGCCAGCCTCACCCGGCTACTGAAAAACCCCGCCTGCAGTGATGCAGGCGGGGTTTTTTGTTGTTTCGGCCTTCTGGCCGCCCCGTGAGGGGGGCCGGTGTACTCGGTTAAACAATGTGGGAGGGGGCTTGCCCCCGATGACGGTGGGTCAGTTAAACATTTATCAACTGACCTACCCTCATCGGGGGCAAGCCCCCTCCCACGTTGATCTTCATTTCAATGGGCGATGATTTTCCACGCACTGGCGTAGCGAGTCTGTGAAGTTATAGTGAAAATCTCGTTCAATATAAATATCGGTTGAAAACCTATATCGATGACCTGTGCAGGTCTATCCCTGAGCGACACTTGGCCTTAAGCTGCGCGAGCCAACACGGCTGTTACCGCGTACGGAGCACTGCCCATGCGAATTTTATTGGTTGAAGACAACCGCGATATTCTGGCCAACCTGGCCGATTACCTGGGGCTCAAAGGCTACACAGTGGATTGTGCGCAGGACGGTCTGTCGGGCCTGCACCTGGCGGCCACCGAGCACTACGACTTGATCGTGCTCGACATCATGCTGCCTGGCATCGATGGCTACACCCTGTGCAAACGCCTGCGCGAAGATGCGCGCCGCGACACGCCGGTGATCATGCTGACTGCCCGTGACCAGTTGGACGACCGGCTGCAGGGCTTCAAGTCCGGCGCCGATGACTACCTGCTCAAGCCGTTCGCCTTGTCGGAGCTGGCCGCCCGTATCGAAGCGGTGTTGCGCCGTGCCCAAGGTGGCGGGCGTCGTGCCCTGCAAGTGGGCGACCTGAATTATGACCTGGATACGCTGGAGGTGACCCGAGAAGGGCGCCTGCTGAAACTCAACCCGGTCGGCCTGAAGTTGCTGGCGGTGCTGATGCAGAAAAGCCCGCACGTATTGCGTCGGGAAATCCTCGAAGAAGCCTTGTGGGGCGACGATTGCCCGGACAGCGACAGCCTGCGCAGTCACGTTCACCAACTGCGCCAAGTGATCGACAAACCTTTCGCCAAGCCGTTGCTGCAAACGGTACACGGTGTGGGCTATCGCCTGGCCGAGGGCCGTGATGGAGTTTAAGCAAAGCCTTGCCCAGCGGATCATCATCGCCTTTGCCTTGATGAGTGCGTTGGTGGCGGGGGCCTTCGCCATGGGCATTGTCGCGACCGTGCACCTGGTGGAAGAGAAGTTGATTTCGGCAGGCCTGGGCGGCGACCTGCAACGTCTGCTGTTGATGGACAGCATGGAAGACTGGCGACATCGGCCCGAGCCTGACCAGTTGTTCTATTTCAGCGGCGGCCCCGGCGATTTCGAGCTGCCCAAGGATTTGCGGCATCTGGACCCGGGCTTTCATGAGGTGTTTCGCGAGTCGCTGTCCTACCATGCCATGGTCGAAGTGATCGATGGCCGGCGTTATGTGCTGCTGCAGGACCAAAGCGATTTCGAAGAGCGCGAGCGTGTGCTGTTTGCCGTGGTGCTGGTGGGCTTTGTGCTCAGCCTGGCACTGGCGGTGTTCCTGGGTTGGGTGCTGGCGCGCAAGGTGATGGCGCCGGTGGTGCGCCTGGCCCGCCAGGTGCGCCATCGCGACCAGTTGCTTGGACTTGCGCCACCGTTGGCGCCGGATTATGCGGCCGACGAAGTGGGCGAATTGGCGGTGGCGTTCGACGCCACCCTGGGTCGCTTGCGCCAGGCGCTGTCTCGCGAACAGTTGTTTACCAGCGATGTGAGCCATGAACTGCGTACACCCTTGATGGTGTTGGCCAGTTCCTGCGAATTGCTGCTGGAGAATCCGGCGATCGATCAGCGCGGGCGTAATCAGGTCCAGCGCATCGCCCGGGCCTGTGAAGAGATGCGCGAACTGGTGCAGACTTTTCTGATGCTGGCCCGCGCCAAGCATGACGATGCCGCCATGTCGGCCCAGGTCAACCTGACCCAGGTTGCCGAGGACCTGCTCGGAATCTGGCGCGGGCCCATCGAGCAAAAAGGCCTTGAGTTGATCTACTGCCCAGGTACCCCGCTGGAGACACGCTACAACACGACGTTCCTGCATGCGGTGATGGGCAATCTGTTGCGCAATGCACTGCATTACACCGAGCAAGGGTTTATCCGCCTGACCCTGGAGCCCAGCGGCTTTGTGGTGGAGGACACGGGTGTGGGCATTCCTGAAGACAAGCGCGAAGCGATGTTCGAGCCGTTCGTGCGTGGCAGCGAGAAGCGCGGCGAGGGTCTGGGGTTGGGCTTGTCACTGGTGCAGCGTATCTGTGAAAGCCAGGGCTGGAGCGTCACCCTGAGCACCATGGAGCCCAATGGCTGCCGTTTTCATGTGGAACTGGGTCAAGTCAGAACCTGACCGTTCAGTCTGTCAATTTGCTGCTGCACGACGCCTGCTTTTCGGCGAAGATGGCCCGATGCTACTGAATGTTTCTGTAAAGTCTTGAAATGTATGGGATTGGACAGGACAAGTTTTTCACAACGAGTTGACCTGTTGATCACAGTTCGCTGCTTAGGGTTGTAGGCATCAGTTACCGGAGACTCAAGATGCCTTCCCCGATCAAGTTGGAATTTTCAGAAAAGTACGACGATCAACACGCGCGGCAATACCTGCTCAAGCATCGGGACAATCTGGCTCGCCGGTTGTCCCACAAGCGCGATGAGCAACTGGCGCGTGGTGCGCTGGCCATGGCCGGTGAGCCGGGCCTGGTGTTGGACTTGCCGTGTGGTGCCGGACGCTTTTGGCCATTGCTGGCCGAGAAACCCAATCGTGTGATCATCGGGGCCGACAATTCGGCGTCGATGCTGAAGGTCGCCACGGCGGCCCAGCCGGCGGAAGTGGTAAAACGGGTACGCCCTTTGCAGACTTCCGCCTTTGATATCGATTTGCCAGACAACTCGGTCGACAGTATTTTCTGCATGCGCTTGATGCACCACATCGGTGACCCGGCGCACAGGATGACAATACTTCGGGAGTTTCAGCGGGTTAGCCGTGACAGCGTGATTATCTCGCTGTGGGTGGATGGCAATTTCAAGGCCTGGAAGCGTAGGCGCGCCGAGGTGCGGCGTCGTAAGAAAGGTGAGCAGGAAGGTTACCAAAACCGGTTTGTGTTACCGGCTGCTACTGTCGAGGCAGAATTCGAGCAGGCCGGTTTCCGAGTTCAGGAATCCCTGGACTTCATGCCGCTCTACGCCATGTGGCGAGTCTATGTATTGCGTAAGAGGTAACAGGATGGCAGTTGAGTGCGTAGTCGGCAGTCATATAGCTCCCGAAGAACGATTTGATTTTTTCTGGCGTCAGCAGGGTGAGTGGGTGGAAGAGCCCAACCGTCGGCGTGGCGGTGAAAGTGGCGTACAGCGGGTGATCAGTCCCAACGGGCGATTGCTCTATTGCAAACGCCAGACGGGTCATATCTACCGCAGTTGGTTGCATCCGTTTGGACGTCCGACCGTGTTGCGTGAGCGTGATGCCCTCAAGGGCCTGCGCTTGCTGGATGTACGGGTGCCGGAGTTGGTGTTCTGCGAGGCGCGACGCGACCCCGAGCATCAGTGGAAAGCATTGCTGGTCACCGCTTCGCTGGACGGTTTCGATGAAATCGAAAACTGGTACGCCGCCGGTGGCCGTGAGCAATATGGTGAGGCGGTCCACGAGCGCTTGCTCGAGGAATTGGCCGCTACCCTGGCGCGTATGCACAAAGGCCGCTGGCAGCATGGTTGCCTGTACATCAAGCACATCTTCGTCCGGGTAACCGGCGAGGGCGATGCGGTGAACGTTGAAGTGGCACTGCTGGACTTTGAAAAATGTCGCCAGCGTTTGACCGCTTATCGAGCCGCCTCCCATGACATGCTGCAATTGCGCCGCCATTCGTCGTGGAATGATACCGACTGGAAAAAACTCAGCTACTTTTACGAGACGGCGTTTGGCAGCGCTATCAAGGGTTTAACCAGATGAAGCTAGAAATAGCACGAGGTTTGTTCCTGGTCGGGGCGCTAGGGGTTACAGCCCTGGCCCTGGCTGCCTGGGAACAGCCTCGCACACAGGTACTCAGTGCGCCCCAAGGCGGTGGGCAATGCCTGCTGCCACGTGTGGCCAAGGTCAGTGTGGCGGCCAAACCCGATCATGAGTTGCTGTTATTCATGTTCGGGATGTCTCAAGCGATGAGGCCGCAGAGTTGAAACGATTGAAACCCCCGGAAAAGGCCTCGCGATGCGAGGCCTTTTTTTTGCGCTATCGGGTCAGTGCCCTGGTGGTGTTGTCCGCTTTGGTCAGTGTCGTGTACACCGTGGGCAGGACGAATAGGGTGAACAAGGTACCGATCGACATGCCGGTGGCGATCACCATGCCGATATCGAACCGACTGACCGCGCCCGCGCCGCTGGAGAAAATCAACGGCACGACACCCATGACGGTGGCCAGCGTGGTCATCAGAATCGGCCGCAGACGGATCGCGGCAGCTTGCTCGACCGCAGCCCGCGCGGACAGGCCTTGTTGCTTGCGCAGTTGATTGGCGAACTCGACGATCAGAATCCCGTGTTTGCTGATCAAACCGATTAACGTGACCAGGCCGATCTGCGTGTAGATATTCAGGGTGGACCACCCCAGAAACAGCGCGATCAATGCGCCGCCTATCGACAGCGGCACCGTCACCAGTATCACCAGGGAATCACGCAGGCTTTCAAACTGCGCCGCCAACACCAGCGCGATGATGGCAAGTGCCAGGCCGAACGTGCCCCATAGCGCATTGCCCTCCTGCACAAACTGGCGTGTAGCGTTGCGGTAATCGAAGGTGTAATCCGCTGGCGCTTCCTCCTGTGCGATGTTTTGCAAGGTCTGCAATGCGTTGCTCATGCCGACGATTGGAAACGCCGATACCGTGACTGAATTGAGCTGCTGGAACTGATTCAACCGCTGTGGCCGAACCTGAGGGCTGGACACGGTGACCAGCGTCGACAAGGGTAATAATTGGCCCTTGGCGTTTTTTACCGCGTACTGGTTCAGCCAGTCGGGGTTGTCTCGGTAGTCGCGCTCGACTTGCGCAATCACTTTGTAGAGATGACCGTCGATACTGAATCGATTGATTTCCGCTTCAGCCAGGAGGGTGGTCAGGGTCAGGTCCAGATCCTCCATGGATACGCCCATCTGGGCGGCCTTGGTCCGGTCAATTTCGACCATGACTTCAGGGCGGTCGAATGCCAGGTCGATATCCACGTAGGCAAACTTTCCCGAGTCGATCGCGCGTTGTTTGATGCGCTCGGCTACGCTCATCATCGAACTGTGGTCCTGCTGGGAACTGATGACAAAGCCAAAGGGCAGGCCTTCACCGGTACCCGGCAGGGAGGGCAAGTTGAATGCGAAAACTTGCAGGCCGGGGTTGTTGTCGAGTTTTTCGCGCAGTGGCTCCAGCACTTGCATCTGTGTGCGCTCACGTTCCCCCCAGGTTTTGAGCAGGAAGCCGCCGACGCCTGAATGTACGCCATCCAGCCCATTGATCTGGAAGGATGCCTGGTATTCGGGCAGGGTTTTGAACGGTTCGATAAAGTCCTGGGTGTAGCGGTTCAGGTAGGCCAGGTTTGTTGCCTGGGGGGCATTGGACAGGATGAAAATCAGGCCTTTGTCCTCGTCGGGCGCCAATTCCGAGAGGGTGAACGTGAGCATGGCCGGGATCAGGCAGAGCACCAGCGAGGCGAAAACCATTACCACCGACTGCGCTTGCATGATCTGGCGCAGGCGGCGCTGATAGCGTTTTTTCAAGGCATTGAAGAAGCGCTCCAGAACCCGCGACAGGCCCTTTGGCTGTTCTTCAGGCAGCAGCAAAATGGCGCACATCATCGGTGACAGCGTCAACGCCACGATCCCGGAAATCACTACAGCGCCAGCCAGTGTCAGGGCAAACTCCTTGAACAACGCCCCGGTCAAGCCCTGCATGAAGCCAATGGGTGCAAAAACCGCGGCCAGCGTGATGGTCATGGACACCACCGGAATGCAGACCTCTCTTGCCCCCTTGATCGCGGCTTCAAGCGGGGATTTGCCTTTTTCGATGTGCCGGTGAATGTTTTCCATCATCACGATGGCGTCGTCGACCACCAGGCCGATAGCCAGGACCATGGCCAGCAGCGTCAGCACGTTGATGGAATAGCCCAGCAGTTGCATGAGGAACAACGTGCCTAGCAGCGACAGTGGAATGGTGATGACTGGAATGATCACTGAGCGTAAGGAACCCAGGAACAAAAACACCACCAACACCACAATCAGTACGGCTTCGAGCAGGCTGGACAGCACCTGGTCGATCGAAGCGTTGATATACAGCGTCGAATCGTAAGCAATATCCGTGTGCAGGTCGGGTGGCACCTGCGTCTGCAATTGGGGCATCAATTGGCGGACGCGCTTGCCCAACTCCAGTGGGTTGGCATCGGGCGTGGCTTGAATGCTGATATAAACCGCCGGGATACCGTTGAACGTGCTGAAACTGTCGTAATTTCGCGAGCCCAATTCCACGCGCGCCACGTCTCCCAGACGTACCTGGTTGTCGCCGTCGGTTTTCACCGGGATCGCACTGAATCCCTCGGCCGATTGGAGTTCGGTGTTGGTGGTCGCGCTGGTGACGACATATTCGCCGGTCAGGTCCCCCGCGACAGGTTGTACGTTGTAGCGCCTGATGGCCTGGGTTACGTCACTGGCGCTCAGGCCAAACCCCGCGAGTTTTATCGGGTCGAGCCACAGGCGCATGGCGAAGTTCTGACTGCCGATAATCTGCGCTTGCGCCATGCCCGGCAGTGTCACCAGCCGAGGCTGGACGACCCGCTGCAGATAGTCGGTGATCTGCGCATTGTTCATGGTGTTGCTGGAAAAACTCAGGTACATCAGCGCAGTGCTATCCACTGCAACCTTGCTCAGTACCGGTTCTTCGATGCCACTGGGCAACTGGTTTCTGACTTCATTGGACTTGGCCAGCAGTTCGGTAAACAAGCGGTTGCTGTCGGCGCCGACCCGACTATAGATGGAGATGATCGATATATTCTGACGACTGGACGACGTCATATAGTCGATGCCTTGCGCGCTGGCCAGGCTTTGTTGCAAGGGTTGGGTGATGTAACTCTGGATGGTTTGCGCACTCAGGCCCGGGGCGACCGTGGTGACCGTGATCAGCGCGTTTTCCATTTGTGGAAACTGGCGCAGTTGCAGTTTCTTGTAAGCCTGGCATCCAAGCAGCACGATCAGCAGGCTGACGACCACCGCCAGTACCGGGCGACGAATGAACAGGTCGGTGAAGGTCATTGCGTGCCCTCCCGATCAGGCATCGGCCGCGGCCCATCCGCCTGGCTTCGGTCGATACTGATGCGCACAGGGGTGCCGTGTTTCAGTTTGAGCTGGCCGGCAGTGACCACCTGTTCGCCCTTGTTCAGCCCCTTGGAAACCACCACCAGGCCATGGCGACGCTCACCCGTTTCGATCAGGCGTTGCTCGGCGATCAGTGGCGGCGTATCGCTGGCATCGGCGGTCTGCGGCTCACCGTTGTTATCAGGTGTTATTACGAAAACGTACTGACCATAGGGGCTGAAGGCGATCGCACTTTCCTGGATGACGGTTTGTGCCGTCGGTTCGTCCAGCAGCACCCGTAGATTGGCGAACATTCCCGGTAGCAGATCGTCGCGAGGGTTGGGCAGCGTCGCACGTACCAGCACGTTTCGCGTGCTGTCATCGACGATCGGGTTGATGGCGCTCACCTTGGCGAGGCTGAAGTTGCCGGGGCGTGCCGAGACTTCAACCTGAACCGACTGCCCGATCCTGATCAGCTGAACGGCTTGCTCGGGCACATAAAAGTCAACATAAAGCTGGCGTCTGTCCTGCAAGCTGGCGATGACCTGGGTACTTTGCAGGTAATCGCCCACATTGACCTGGCGGATGCCAATGGTGCCGGTGAAGGGGGCAACGATGTGCTTCTTTTCCAGCGCTGTAGTGCGCTGTGCAACGACGGCAGTGTTTCGATTGAATTCAGCGCCGAGCCGATCGAATTCGCCTTTGGAGATGGCGCTGATCTCCACCAGTTTCTGGCCGCGCTCGAAGTTCTGACGGGCCAGGCGTTGGTCGGCCTTTGCCACGTCCAGCTCGGCCTGCTCGGTCTGGTGCTCAAGCTGCAGCAAGGGCTGTCCAGCTTCGACCATTTGCCCGGACTCAAAGTGCAGCTGTGTCACAACGCCGGGCACCTCAGTGCTCAGGTCGATACCTTGCAATGCCTTGAGCGTGCCCGCCGCCGGCATTTGGCGCTGCCAGGGTATTTCAAAGGCATTGGACGTCGCCACGCTGACCGGTGGTTTGGGCCCATGCAAAAGCTGCAACTGCTGATAAATCCAGTACGTCTTGTAGCCGGCAAGCATCAGGACGACTGAAAGAACGAGGCTGAGCATGATAATCATCCGGCGGGCCGGCATGGTCATAGTGGGGTCCTTGTGAGACGTGTGCAGATTGTGAACGGCGCGCGAGCACGCAAGAGCAAGCGGCGCGGCACGGAGCGCCGCAGTCTTGATCAGGACAAGGACGGGGATAAGTAGTCGTTTCGCAAGTTGTTGTGAGAATACTGGAAGGCGATTGAGAGACAGTTCTACAGATTGTGTGGGGGAATGTGCCAAGCAGCTGTCGGCGAATAGGCTCCTGGGTGTCAGCCCAGGAGCGTTGAGATCTAAGCGGGAGGTTACGTCATCAGATGCAGGTGGTTATCCCACAACCCTGCGGGCAAGGTCAGCGGCGTCGCTACTGGCTGTTTCTGGCGGCAATCGTAGAGGCGGCAGCGCCCCTGGCCCGAGGTCACGACAAACCCGTCCGCCACCGCGCCCACTCCGGCGCAATCGGGCAGCGGGCCGTCCAGGCGCAACTCGCCATTGTCCATGTCCCAGATAAAGAAGCGATTACCCCGCGGCGCCGTCAGCGCCACCAGCCGCAGCTCGCTGTGTACCGCAACACTGGCGGTGTAGTGCCCCATTGCCTGCCATTGTTCATCGGCCACCGGGAACGCCACGAAAGGCTGACCCGGACGCTTGATGGCGAGCAATTCGGAATGCTCCTGTGACGGTCCCATGAACTGTTGCCCGGTGAGGATGGTGCCATCGCTGGCGATCCCCATGTGGCGCACGCTGTTCATCTGCTGGCCCAGGGTTTCCTTGCTGATCAGGCTGCCGTCGCGGTGCATCAGCACCAGGCTCGGCTCCATGGCGTTGAGGTTCATCTCCACGCGGCTTTCGGCTTCGGTGCGGATGCCGCCGTTGGCCACCACCAGGGTTTCGCCATCGGGCATCCAGGACACCTGGTGCGGGCCGATGCCGTGGGTGGAGATCTCGCCGCTGTGCACCAGCCGCTCGCCTTCGAACTTATACACACCCAACAGGCCACGGCCGGGGTCGGAGGTGTCGTTCTCGGTGGCATACAGCCAGTCGCCGCTCTTGTGGATCACCGCGTGGCCATAGAAGTGGCGATTGGCGTTCGAGGTGATGGTTTGCAGGAGCGCGCCGTCACGCAGGTCGATCAGGTAGCTCTCGGTGCCCGGGCGGCGGGCGACAAACAACGCAATCGGCAGCGTCGGGTGGTTGATGATGTCGTGGCAGCGCTGGCCGACCTGGGTGGCGAACACCTGCTTGCCGTCCAGGCGATAACCGACGGCGTAGTGCCTGCCGTCTGCGTCATCGCGCGCCGACAGCAGCAGCGGGCTCTTGTCCTTGTGCTTGAACAGCGTCCAGCCGCCCAAGGTGAGTGCGCTGAGCAGTGCGCTGCCAACCGCCAAAGCCTGTCGCCTGAGCATCATCAGTCACCGTCGTTGGCGTTGAAGCCCAGCTGGATGCCCAGCGCCTTGGCCAGCTCGCCTTCGTGCAGGCGATGGACCACGTTGAGGCTGTCGTAGAGGTCGTTGAGCTGCTGGCGCCCGGCGTCGTCGTTCAACAGTTCGTTGAGGGTACGCTGGTTGCTGGCAAACAGTTTGAGAGACGCGGCATAGGCGGCGTCGATCTTGTCGGCCAGGGCTTTCTGATCGGCCGGCAACAGCCCGCGCAGGCCTTTGTTGTCAACGCCCACCCACACGGTCTGGGCCGCCGCGAGGCTGGCTTCCAGGCTTTGCAGGGACGACTGGCTGCGCCATGCATCGGCCTGGAACGGCTGCGGGATGCCCTTGGTCTGGCGACCCATCGGCGTGCCGAGTTTTTTCTTCAGGGTATCCAGGGCGGTCACTTGCACGCGCAGCAGATCAGCGATGGCTTCGTGGGAGTCGGCGTAACGCTGGTTCGGGAACTTGGTCATCTGCGCAAGCATGCCGTCAGTGCTGTTCCAGCTCGCCAGGATCTCTTCGGCCAGGGCTTTCTGGCGTTCGCCGATGGCCATCAACAGCGGGCAGTAACGGGCTTTCTGGGCCGCGTCGGCAACGTCGGGCTTGGCGTCGTAGAGGATATATTCGTAGGCCGACAGGCCTTGCACCACCACGCTGGATTTGGCGAGGGCGGCCGCATCGATCTGCGGCTGGGCGCTGACCAGTTGCTCGACCTGACGACCCACCAGGTTTTTCTTGTCCGGCCAGAACTGGATCTGCCAGGCGCGGTTGCCTTCGGCCAGCGGGCCGATCAGCAGCGGTTGCAACTCGGCCCAGGCTTTTTGCGCGTGGAGGAAGTCGGCACGGGCGGTGTCCAGGCTTTCTTTATCCTGGCAATAGGCGAGGGCGCTGACGGCCAACTGACGGTCGGCCTCGACCCACCGGCTGTAGGTCGGCAAGATGACTTGCTTGGCGATGGCGGCCGAGGTCACCGCTTGCGGGTCCTGGGGCGAGCAGGCACCGAGGGCAAGGGCGGCCAGGCTGGTGAACAACAACTTGGGACGGAACATGTCGAGCTCCCTTCTGTAATTGGGGCAAAGCTTATAGAGAATTCAGGAATGCCAGCAACGCGGCACGCTGCTCGGCGTTGAACGACAACACATGCTGCTGCGCCGCTTGCGCTTGCCCGCCATGCCAGAGCACGGCTTCAAGCAGGTTGCGGGCGCGGCCGTCATGCAGAAACTGGGTGTGACCACTCACGGTTTGCGTCAGGCCGATGCCCCACAACGGCGGGGTACGCCAGTCGCGGCCACCGGCCTTGAATTCAGTACGGTTGTCGGCGAGGCCTTCGCCCATGTCGTGCAGCAGCAAGTCGCTGTAGGGGCGGATCACCTGATTGGCCAGTTCGGGTTCGGAGGCGTTGGCCGCCGTGGTGAACGTTGGCTTGTGACAGCCCTGGCAACCGGCCTGGTAAAACAGGTTCTTGCCGGCCAGCACCTGTGGCGCGTTGACGTCGCGGCGCAGCGGCACGGCGAGGTTACGCGTATAGAACAGCACCAGGCGCAGAATGTTGTCGCTGACTTCCGGCTCGCCCTCGGGGCCGTTGCCGTTGGGTGCCTGTTTGCAGGCCACCTGGGCGTCGGTGCAGTCATCGAAGGGTCTCAGGGAAGTGGTGAGGCCCATATCACCCGAAAATGCGTGAACATTTTGTTGATTGAGGTTGGGTTGCCCGGCTTTCCAGCCAAAGCGCCCTAAAACAGTCTTTTGCTCGGCGTCATCCCATACCTGGTTCGCCCGGCCGATGATGGCTTCGCTGTCGGCGGTTTTCGGGTCGGTGTTGCGCAGGATGTCGGCGTCGCTGATGGCTTCAAGCAAACCCAGGCCAATCATCGGCGGTGCGATGCGCGCAGAAAAGCGGGTGTCGGGGTGCATCGGGCCATAGCCAAGCTGGGTGATCTGCAGCGCGGGCTTGCGCAACTCGACCACCGTGCCGTCCGTGAACCTGACGTTGACCGGCGTGTAGTCGACGCGCACCTTGCCCTCCGGTGCCACGCCCGGCACGGCCATGTCCTGCAGTTGGCCGCCGTACACTGGCTCGGGCACCACGCCAAGCTGTTCGATGAGTTTGGCGTAAGGCGCCAGCTCTGCATCTGGGGGGGAGATGGACAGGCGCACCAGCATCGACACGGCATTGGGCGCATCGGCCAGCGGTGGGTGGCCCCGGCCGTCCTTGATATGACAGTTCTGGCAGGCGTTGGTATTGAACAGCGGGCCCAGGCCGTCACGCGCAGTGGTGGTCGAGGGCGCGATCACCCAGGGGCTGCGAAAGAAACTGTTGCCGACGCTGAAGTCCAGGCGGCGGGTAGGCGCCAGATTGGCCGAGGGCAGGGAAAACGCGTTCTGGTCGCGCTTGTTCACGGTCGCCGCGCCGCCGGCCCGCGCTTCCCCCGGCTCAGCCTGGGTAAACCTTGGGGCGTCGTCGCAGGCAGTCAGGCCCAGGGCCATCAATGCTGCGCACAGGCGTAGTAGCGAACGGAACATCGAGTTTCCTGAACGAAGGCGAAAAATCCGGTGGCAAAGTCTAACAGGGCAGGGCAGTTTGAATAAGAGCAATTATCGTTTGGTGGCATCCCGATGCATTCCGCTAGAATGACCGCACATTTTTTTCTGGAGGTGGCCAATGCAGGCTCTCGACGCTTTGCTCAACCGTGTTTCCGTGCCGCGCTTGCTGGAACCGGCACCGACCCAGGAGCAGCGCGACGTGCTGTTCGCCGCCGCCATGCGCGCGCCCGACCACGGCCAGTTACGCCCGTGGCGTTTCCTCACCGTGGAAGGCCCGGCCCGTGAGCGCATGGGCACGCTGTTGGCCGAAGCGGCGCGTTTGCAGGATGCGGATGCCCCGCAAGCGGCTATCGACAAGGCCCAGAACGGCCCGTTGCGGGCGCCGCTGGTGGTGGTGGTGATCGCCCGCCTGCAGGAGCATTTCAAAGTGCCGAAGTCCGAACAATTGCTGGCAGCCGCCTGCGCGGCCCATGGCATTCTGTTGGCGGCTTATGCGCAAGGGATCGGCGCGGTGTGGCGCACGGGCGAGTTGTCTTACTCGGCTCATGTGGCCAAAGGGCTGGGGCTGACCGCAGATGAAGAAGTGATCGGCTTCCTGTACCTGGGCACGCCGCAGAACCCGCCGCGTACGGCGCCCAAGGAAGATGTTGCGGCGTTCGTCCAGGCCTGGACCGGTCTTTAAGCGGTGCGCGGTCAAAATGTGGGAGGGGGCTTGCCCCCGATAGCGGTAAAGTCAGCTACAGATAAGTGACTGACACTCTGCCATCGGGGGCAGGCCCCCTCCCATATTGGACCTGCAGTGTGTCTTAAACCCTGAACTGATCCATCAACTTCATCTGCTGGCTGGCCAGGGCATTGAGCTGGCTGCTGATGGCCGCCGACTCGGTGGCCTGGCCGGTGAGGGTTTCGGTCACGGTGCGGATCGCCGAGACGTTGCGATTGACCTCTTCGGCCACCGCGCTCTGCTCTTCGGCGGCGCTGGCGATCTGCAGGTTCATGTCGCTGATCACGGTCACGGCGTCGCTGATCTTGCCCAGGGCCTGCACCGCTTGATGGATCTGCCCGGCATTGCTTTGGGCCTGTTGTTGGCTGGAATGCATGGTCGCCACCACGTCCCGGGTGCCGCTCTGGATCCGTTCGATCACCAGACGAATTTCCTCTACCGAATCCTGGGTGCGTTTGGCCAGGTTGCGCACCTCATCGGCCACCACCGCAAAACCGCGTCCGCTTTCCCCGGCACGCGCCGCTTCGATCGCCGCGTTCAACGCCAGCAGGTTGGTCTGTTCGGCAATGCTGCGAATCACTTCCAGGACTGAACCGATCTGTTCGCTATTGACGGCCAACGCCTCGACTTCGCCGACGGCCTTGCTGACTTCCTGGGCAAGCGAGGTGATATCGCGGGTGCTTTGCTCGATGATCGACATGCCTTCGCGCGCCGACTGATCCGCGCCGCGTGCCGCGCTGGCGGCATTGGAGGCGCTGTTGGCGACGTCATGGGCGGTGGCGCTCATTTCATTGGACGCGGTGGCCACCTGGTCGATCTCGCGAAATTGCACCTGCATGCCTTCACTGGTCTGGCGCGCGATGGCCGAGGACTGGTCGGCCGTGCCGCGCGCCTCGGTGATGCTTTGCTTGATCTGCGCGATGGTCGGTTGCAGTTTGTCGAGGAAGCGGTTGAACCAGTTCACCAGCTCGCCCAGTTCGTCTTTTTTGGCATAGGCCAGGCGCTGGGTGAGGTCGCCGTCGCCGCTGGCGATGTCCTTGAGCATGGCGGCCACACTGTTGATCGGACGCGTTACGCCGGTGGCGGTCAGCCAGATCAGCAGCAGGCCCAGCAGGGCCGCGGCGGCGGCGACCAGCAAGGCTTTGAGGGTGCCTGTCGCCTGGGCTTGGTCAAGCACAGCTTGCAGTTTCACGTTATCGGCCAGCATCACCGATTTGGGCAGCTTGATCACCACGCCCCAGGATTTGGCGTCGGCAATCGGCTTGACGGGGTATACG
The DNA here is from genome assembly GCF_900004865.1 of Pseudomonas sp. 37 R 15. Classification (NCBI taxonomy): domain Bacteria; kingdom Pseudomonadati; phylum Pseudomonadota; class Gammaproteobacteria; order Pseudomonadales; family Pseudomonadaceae; genus Pseudomonas; species Pseudomonas sp. 37 R 15. The sequence continues at coordinate 253,820 of NZ_CVTV01000046.1, forward strand.
GCACGAATGGTCTCGCCCTGTTCGCGGATCATCGGGCGATCATCGGCGAGCAGTTGCACGATCTCTTTGCCCTCGGCGCCAAGCGTGTCGATCAGGTTCTTGCCCACTTTGGCCGGCTCACCGCTGTAGGCGGCGATCACCCCGGTGCTGGACAGAACCTCCACGTGTGCGGCGCCGTTGAACACGCCCTTCTGCGCCGCATCGGTGTCGGCTTGCAGGGCGTTGAGGGCGATATCGACACCGACGACGCCGATCACCTTGTTATCGACGATCAAAGGCAGGGAGATGGTGGTCATCAGCACGGGCTTGCCGGCCACGGTGTCTTCGTACGGGTCCAGCAGGCACGTAGTGCGCGTGTCGCGCGGGCAGGTGTACCAAATGTTGTAGGGCGTACCGCTGAGGTTGAGGGTGGTCTTGGTCAGGTCAGCCTCGACCATGACCGTGTTCAGGCCTTCGCCGCCGGCCCGGCTCCAGTAACTGGAAAAACGGCCTTTTTCGTTGGAGACGCGGGCCTTGTCGTCGATGAACTCGCTGTCCTTGCCGTCCAGTGCGTTGGGTTCGAACGACAGCCAGATGCCCAGCACCTTGGTGTTACGGTCGAAAGCGGTTTTGACGCTCTGGTTGAGTTCTTCGCGCAGGGCGCCGGCTTCCAGGGAACGCTTGGCCCCGAGGTTGCGCAGGTCTTTGATCTGGTCGGCGAGGGCGGTGACCGCCAGCAGGTTTTCGTTGAAGGTTTTCTGCAACTGCACGGCCTGTTCGGCCGCCTTGGCTTGCAGCAACTGTTCCACGCCGGCAGTCAGCATGCGTGAGCTTGAGTCACTGACCAGTTGATCGTTCTGGTTGGTGTTGTAGATGTTGATGCCGACCACCAGTGCAATGACCCCTACCAGGCAGAGGCCGGACAGCAGCACGATTTTCAGGCGGATGGAGAGGGTGTCGAACATAGGTTCACTCACGAATGGACTTGTTGAGATGCGCGCAGCAGAGCCAAGTCCATTCGGCGCCATGTCTGAAACATCGGCTTAACAAATCAATTCATGAGCGACAGACGATGAGCGGTAGGAAAACGCCTACGCGCATTGTTACACGGGCGGTGCAAGCTGCTCGGGGCGAGACCAGATCCACAGATTGCCCAGGCCCATGCCGGCGATTGCCAGGTAGATCGGCCAGCCGTGATCGAGCATCACCAGCATCAGGACGGCGCACAGCAGCATGCTGACGGTGGCGCTGACTTTGGCCCGACGCGCGATGATCTTGCCGTTGCGCCAGTTAAACAGGATCGGCCCGAACAGGCGGTGGTTTTCCAGCCAGGCGCTCAGGCGCGGCGAGCTTTTAGTCGCGGCCCAGGCGGCCAGCAGGATGAATTCGGTGGTGGGCAAACCCGGTATGACAATCGCCACCAGGCCGATCCCCAGGCTGACGTAGGCCAGCAGGCCGTAGAGGATCTGCGCGATTCTGGAGGTGGATTGGGTTTTGCCGGTCATAGGTAGGGTTATCACAGAAAAACAATGTGAAATGCGTTCCAACTGTGGGAGGAGGCTTGCCCCCGATAGCGGTGTATCAGTCAATAAATTCTTTGCTGACACACGGCATCGGGGGCAAGCCCCCTCCCACTTGATTGCATTTCAATCAGTAGGTCAGGCCAATTCAGGGGCCGTAGCGTACGCCTGTTCCAGCAATACGGTGAAGCGTACAAACGCATCGATTGCGCCTTTTTCTACCGCGGCTTCTTCTTCGGCGCTGAACGGCAGGCCGTCGAGAATGCGGGTGAAGCGCTTCCAGCCTTCGGCGCGTCCACCGACCGGCTCGGCCAGGTGGCGCGCGCCGAAGGTCTCGCTCAGGCCCAGGCCCACGGCCCGTTTGATCAGGAAGGCAGCGCCCAGTTTGGAGCCTTCCGAGACGAACAGCCAGCCCAGGGCTTCGGCCTGGCTCGGGTTGCTCACGGCACCGGCGACCGGCGCGGGTACGTCGGTGTCGAGGTCACCCAGATCGAGCCTGGCTGCTTCTGCGCGGCAGCGCTCGGCCAGGTCCGGGATGATCCGGTTCAGTTCGGCATCGTTGTACAGCGCGACCAACTCCGATTGGAACAGGTACTGCGCCACCACGAAGCGGGCGAAGTTGGCCTGGGTCTCAAACGGGGCGTGCGCCTTGACCAGTGCGTCGAGCTTGGTGTGCGGCTCGTTGGTGATCTGGTTCAGGCGCTGGGAGCGCAGGCCTGGACGTTCTGCAGTAGGAGAAGCGGTCATGACAAAATCCTTGAGGGGGGAGCGCCTTGTGGCTCTAAAGAGAGCCGTTATCAACTAGACGAACAGGAAGACGCGGCACAGTAAAAAATCCTCACCTCGCCGCACGATCATTGCGGCGAGGTGCGGCAGGGCGCGTCAGATGTCCCAGATCAGGTTGATCGCGAAGTTGCGCCCCGGCTGGGTCAGTCGATCGAGGTTGGCCGGGCCGGTCACTGCGGCTTCGCCGACGCTGTCGTAGCTGCGCACGTCATCCCAGTTCCAGTACTTTTTGTCGGTGAGGTTGTAGAGGCCGCCGTTGACGGTCACGTCGTGGGTGACCTTGTAGTAGGCGGTCAGATCAAGAATGCCGAAGCCCGGCGTCTTGAACGGGCCGCGGGTGTCGCCGTCGGGGGCGTGGAAGGTGCTGCTGTCGACGCGGTTCTGTTTCTTCACCAGGGTCCAGCTCACCAGGCCCCCGTAGTTGTCCTGGTCGTAGCCCAGGCCGAATACGCCCTTGAGCGGGTTGACGCTGTTGAGCGGCTCGCCGTTGTCGTCGTTGCGGCCATGGGCGTAGGAGACCGCGCCTTGGGTATAGAGACCTTGCGGCGCGCCGAACGCATCCAGGTTCAGCCGGCCCTTGGCCTCGGCGCCCTTGATGGTGGCGCGTTTGATATTCACCGCCTGGAACTGCTCGACGGTGCCACCGACCACTGCGTTGTCCTCGTCGATGAAGTCGCGGTATTTGTTGTAGAACACGGCGATTTCGAACGAGCCTTCGTCGAACTTGCCGCGCAGCCCGGTTTCGATGCCCTTGCTGGTTTCCGGCTTGAGGTCGGGGTTGGGCTCCACGGTGTAGCCCAGGTTGAGGTTTTCGAAGCGGCCATACAGCGCTTTGGCGGACGGTGTGCGGAAACCCTCGGCGTACTGGCCGAACCAGGTGTATTGATCGGTCAGGGCATAGGTCAGGCCGAACTTGGGCGTGACGCGGTGCCAGGTTTTGTCCTTGCCGTCGACCGCGTACTCTCCGGTGGGGTTCACGGTGCTGAGGAATTCCTCGGTCAGCTTGGGCTTGAGCCGGGTGTAGTCGTAGCGCACGGCGGGCAGGAAGGTCCAGTTGTCCCAGGTGATCTGGTCCTGGGCGAACAGCGAATAGGTGTTGATGGTCGGGTCGGGGAAGTCGCTGGATTTCTTCACGCTGTCGCTGGCCGATGGGCTGGGCGCGCCGATGGCGGTGCAGCCGCTGCCGACCGCCAGGCAGGTGGCGCCGCCTTCACGCGAACCGGTGACTTTCTGCTGCTTGAGGGTGGTGCCGTAGGTCACCTGGTGATCGGTGGCACCGAGGCTGAAGGCCTTGTCCAGCTGTGCATCGAAGACCCACTGTTTTTCTTCGTACAGCGTGTCGCGGGTGCGCAATACACGGCGGCCGGACTGATAGATTTCGGCGGTCGTCTGGTCGGTCTTGGCGATCTGGTAATTGAGGCTGGTCTTGATGCGGTCGGCGATCGGCGACTCGAGGGCAAAGCTGTTTTCCAGGCCGAAGCGTTCACGGGTGATGGTGTCGTTGCCGCGACGGTCACGGTACAGGTTGAAACCACGGCCACCGATGAACGGGCCGCCCACCGCATTCTTGAGGTTGACGTCGCGATCATCCTTGTACTTCTCGTAGGTCAGGCCCAGACGGTTGTCGTCCCCGTAATTCCAACCCAGTTTGGCCAGCACGTTGGTGGTGCGGGCGTCTTCCGGGTTGGCGCCGGTGCGGGCGAGGCCAGTGGCGTTGTTGCCATCATAGGATTCGGTTTCGTGGCCGTTGCGCTGGCTCAAGTGCAGCAAGCCGTCGACATCCTGCACGCGGCCGGCGACGGTGGCGGAGGTCAGCCAGCTTTCGTCGGCGGAGCTGTAGCCGGTTTTCAGGCGTGCGCCAACGTCCTGGCCGGGCTTGATGATGTCATCCGGGTCGAGGGTGAAGTAACTCACCGCACCACCGATGGCGCTGCTGCCGTACAGGGCCGAGGCCGGGCCGCGCAGGATCTCCACGCGCTTGACGATTTCCGGGTCGACGTAGTTGCGCCGGGTCTTGGCGTAGGGGCCGTTGAAGAAATTGTCCGGCACTTCCACGCCATCGACCTGGGTAAGAATGCGGTCGCCGTCGATCCCGCGAATGTTATAGCCCGCGTTGCCCGAGCGGGTGCCGGCGCCGCCCACGGACACGCCCGGTTCGTAACGCACCAGCTCACGGGTGTTGTTGACGTTCTGGCGGTCCAGTTCCTGGCGGTCGTGCACGCTGACCATGCTCGGTACGCTGTCGACAGCCTGCTCGGTGCGGGTGGCGCTGATGGTCACTGGCTGCAGGTTGAGGGCGCTGCCGGCGGCACGTTTCTCCAGGACGATGGTGTTGTTGCCCAGTTTGCGGTAGCTCAGGTTGGTCCCCACCAACAGCCGCTCCAGCGCCTTCTCCGGCGACAACGCCCCGCGCACGCCCGGCGACGACACACCCTGGCCCAGCTCGGCCGGCAGGCCGACTTGCCAGCCGGTCACGCCGGTGAACGCGTTCAGCGCCGCCACCAGCGGCTGCTGTTCGATGCTGAAGTTGTAGTTGCCGTGGCTGCGCGGCGCGGGTTCCGCGGCGGTTGCGGCCATTGCCGCCGGCACGCCGGCCATCAGTATGGCAGCGGTCAGCAAGGACAGAACGGGCGAACAAGACCGGCGGTTGAAACGAGAGGACATCGAGAGCGCTCCGGAAATACGAATCTTATAGTTGCGAACCGAAATCAAATAGGAATCAGTTGCATTGGCTATAACGAGACGTATCGCCGGTTAATATCGAGTAAAAATATTTCTCATTCAGTTCAAAATCACCAGCGCCGGGTATTCCGACAGCTTGGCCGAGGTGATGTGGGCCAGGGAACGCACCACGTCCAATGGTTGGTCGAGGCGGTAGTTACCGGTGACGGCGACGCTGGCGAGCTTGTCGTTGGTGTTGACGATCCAGCCCGGATAATAGCGGCGCAACTCCGCCAGCACTTCGCTCATCGGGCAGTTTTCGAACACCAGCCGGCCCTGGACCCAGGCCAGGTCCTTGCCGGCGTCCAGCTTGGCCGGCTGGCCGAAGCCCCTGGGGCCGATGCGGATGCTTTCGCCGGCACTCAGGCGCACCCGGGCGTCGTCGAAGGTATTGCTCAGGTCGACATCACCGCGTTGCACTTGCACCTGGGCTTCGCCGTTGAGATAGCGCACGGCAAACGCAGTGTCGCGCACGCTGGCGCGCACCGGGCCGGCGTCGATTTCCAGCGGCAGGCCACGGGCGGGGGCGATGTCGAAAAACGCTTCGCCCTGGTAGAGGCGGGCGATGCGCTGGTGGTCTTGGATGCGGCTGGAAAACGCCGAATGGGTGTTCAGCAGGACATGGGAGCCGTCATCCAGTTGCAGACGCTGGCGCTCACCGACCACAGTGAGGTGGTCGGCCTGCAGGCGTACCGGCAGGTCGCTGAAGCTGAACAGACCGAGCAGCAGCACGGCAGCGGTGGCCAGGGGTTTCCAATGCGGTTTGACCCGGCGCCAGGCGCTCGGTCTGCGCGGCGCGGCCAACGCCACGGCGGCGCTGTGCACCGGCGCGCCACCCCAGGCGGACTGGGCCTTGCTGAACGCGTGGGCATGCGCCGGGTCCTGCGCCAGCCAGGCCTGGAAGGCGGCTTGTTGGCCGGGTTGCGGGCACTGCAAGGCGATCAGCCAATCGAGCGCTTGGTCCATGGCCGTGTCTTGCAGCACCTCATGAGCCAGCTCATGGGGGCGCAGTCTATTCGGGTCCGTCACGGTGTTCCTCGGGTCTTCGCCACGTTTTATTCATTATTTCCTACAGGCTGGATCGATAACCTCTGTCTGATGGAGCTTAAGGCTGATCCAACCGCTCGGCTACACCTACACAGATGGCCATGATCAATTTCAGTTCCTTCTGCACCGTGCTCAAGGACACTTGCAACTGATCGGCAATCTCCTGGTAGCTGCAACCGTGCAGGCGGCTGAGGATGAAGATCCGTTGCTGGCGCGCGCTCAACTGGCCCAGGCTGACGCTCAGGTGCTCAAGCAATTGCTCGGCCTGGGTGGCGTCTTCGGGCGTGCTGATGGGGGCGGCGACGCTTTGCAGGATATCCAGCGGGACATCTTCCTGCAGGGTGCGGGCCTGGATCCTGCGCGAACGCAAATGGTCCAGCGCCAGGTTGCGCGCGGTCTGGTAGACGAAGGGTTCAAGGTGGTCGATCGGCCGCTCACTCAAGGCCCGAGTCACCCGCAGGTAGGTTTCCTGCAACAGGTCCTCGGCGGTGCTGTGGTTATTCACCATGCGCTGCAGCGTGCGCAGCAGGATCACCCGTTGGGCGAGAAAGACGTGGTTGAAGCGAGATAGGCTCACAGTGATACCAGATCGACATGCAGTTAATGATAATGCTTATCATCAACTGAAATGGCAAGTGGCACTTTGCTAAGCGTTAATCCTGTAGGAGCGAGCTCGCTCGCGAAGGTCGTCAACGATAACGCTGGCAGCCTGAATGAACGCGGTGTTTATGCGTTCTTCGCGAGCAAGCTCGCTCCTACAGTCCGAGGATTACTCGGCGTTACACAGCGCCAGGCAGTTATCCAGCATCCGGTTCGAGAAGCCCCACTCGTTGTCATACCACGCCAGTACCTTGAGCAGCTTACCGCTGACCTTGGTGTGGTTGGCATCGAAGATCGACGACAGCGGGTTATGGTTGAAGTCACTGGAAACCAGCGGCAGGGTGTTGTAGCCGAGGATTTTCGAGTGCTGGCTGGCCTGCTTCAACAGTGCGTTGACTTCGTCGGCGGTGGCTTCTTTTTTCAGCTGTACGGTGAGGTCCACCAGCGACACGTTGATCACCGGCACGCGCACGGCCATGCCGGTCAGCTTGCCCGCCAGCTCCGGCAATACCAGGCCGACGGCTTCGGCGGCGCCGGTCTTGCTCGGGATCATGTTCTGGGTGGCCGAACGCGCGCGGTACGGGTCGGTGTGGTAGACGTCGGTCAGGTTCTGGTCGTTGGTATAGGCGTGAATAGTGGTCATCAGGCCGCTTTCGATGCCCAGCTCCCGGTGCAGCACCTGGGCGACGGGTGCCAGGCAGTTGGTGGTGCACGAAGCGTTGGAGATGATCTGGTGCGATTGACGCAGAATGTCATGGTTTACGCCATAGACCACGGTCGCGTCCGCGCCCTTGGCCGGTGCGGAGATGATCACCTTGCGCGCGCCGGCGCTGATATGCGCGGCAGCCTTGTCACGGTCGGTGAACAGGCCGGTGCATTCGAACACCACGTCGATCTTGTGCGCGGCCCACGGCAGGTCGGCCGGGTTGCGAATGGCACTCACGGCAATCCGGTCACCGTTGACGGTCAGGCTTTCCTGATCGTGGGCGACCTCTGCGTCGAATGTGCCATGTACGGTGTCGTATTTGAGCAGGTGGGCATTGATCGAACTGTCGCCCAGGTCGTTGATGGCGACGATCTGCAGATCCTGGCGATAGCCTTGGGTATACAGTGCGCGCAGGACATTACGGCCGATACGGCCAAAACCATTGATTGCGATACGTAGAGTCATTGGAAAAGTGCCTGTCGTCGATTTGTTGTAAGAATTACAAGATTATTCGCATAAAAATAGAAAACAAGCCTTTTTAGTGGCAATATTTTGTTCAATCTACAACGAGTGACCTGAATCAACTGGTCCGATGATTCAAACGACCCCCTGCCATCCCATGAGCCGTGGGCGTTTGATCAGCATAGACTCTCAGGTCGCCACATCCGTTAGCCTGGAGTTCTATACATGCATCCCCGCGTTCTTGAGGTCACCGAACGGCTTATCGCCCGCAGCCGCGCCACCCGCGAGGCCTACCTTGCGCTCATTCGCGGCGCCGCCAGCGACGGTCCGATGCGCGGCAAGCTGCAATGCGCCAACTTCGCCCATGGCGTGGCCGGTTGCGGCACCGAGGACAAAAACAGCCTGCGCATGATGAATGCCGCCAACGTGGCAATTGTTTCTTCATATAACGACATGCTCTCGGCGCATCAGCCGTACGAACATTTCCCTGAACAAATCAAGAAAGCCCTGCGCGAAGTCGGCTCGGTCGGCCAGTTCGCCGGCGGCACGCCCGCCATGTGCGACGGCGTCACCCAGGGCGAGCCGGGCATGGAGCTGAGCCTGCTCAGCCGTGAAGTCATCGCCATGTCCACGGCGGTAGCGCTGTCCCACAACATGTTCGACGCCGCGTTGATGCTGGGCATCTGCGACAAAATTGTTCCCGGCCTGATGATGGGCGCGCTGCGCTATGGTCACCTGCCAATGATCTTCGTGCCCGGCGGGCCGATGCCGTCGGGTATCTCCAACAAGCAGAAGGCCGATGTGCGCCAGCGCTACGCCGAAGGCAAGGCCAGCCGCGAAGAGTTGCTGGAGTCGGAGATGAAGTCCTATCACAGCCCCGGCACCTGCACCTTCTACGGCACCGCCAACACCAACCAACTGTTGATGGAAGTCATGGGCCTGCACCTGCCTGGCGCTTCGTTCGTCAACCCGTACACGCCGCTGCGTGACGCATTGACCCGCGAGGCCGCGCACCAGGTCACGCGCCTGACCAAGGCCAACGGCAACTTCACGCCCATCGGCGAGATCGTCGACGAAAAATCCATCGTCAACTCCATCGTCGCCCTCAACGCCACGGGCGGGTCCACCAACCACACCCTGCACATGCCGGCCATCGCCATGTCGGCGGGTATCATCCTGACCTGGCAGGACATGGCCGACCTCTCCGAGGTGGTGCCGACCCTGTCTCACGTGTACCCGAACGGCAAGGCTGACATCAACCACTTCCAGGCGGCGGGCGGCATGTCGTTCCTGATCCGCGAACTGCTCGAAGCCGGCCTGCTCCACGAAGACGTCAACACCGTGGCGGGTAAAGGCTTGAGCCGCTACACCCAGGAGCCGTTCCTGGTCGATGGCGAACTGATCTGGCGCGACGGCCCCATCGAAAGCCTCGACGAAACCATCCTGCGCCCCGTGGCCCGTGCGTTTTCGCCGGAAGGCGGCTTGCGTGTGATGGAAGGCAACCTTGGCCGTGGCGTGATGAAAGTGTCTGCGGTCGCACCGGAGCATCAGGTGGTCGAAGCGCCGGCGGTGGTGTTCCAGGATCAACAGGACCTGGCCGATGCCTTCAAGGCGGGCCTGCTGGAAAAAGACTTCGTTGCGGTGATGCGCTTCCAGGGCCCGCGTTCCAACGGCATGCCGGAATTGCACAAGATGACCCCGTTTCTCGGCGTGTTGCAGGACCGTGGTTTCAAAGTGGCGTTGGTAACAGACGGGCGCATGTCCGGCGCCTCGGGTAAGATTCCCGCCGCGATCCACGTCAACCCCGAAGCCCAGAGCGGCGGGCCGCTGGCACGGGTCCGGGATGGCGATATCATTCGCGTCGATGGCGTGACCGGCACCCTGGAGCTTAAGGTGGATGCCGACGTATTTGCAGCGCGCACGCCTGCCACTGGCCTGTTGGGCAATAACGTGGGCGCTGGTCGCGAGTTGTTTGCATTCATGCGCTTGGCCGCAAGCTCCGCAGAGCAGGGCGCCAGCGCCTTTACCTCTGCCTTGGAGACGCTTAAGTGAAGTTAGCGCTGGTCGGTGATATCGGGGGTACCAACGCCCGTTTTGCGTTGTGGCGGGATCAGGCACTGCACTCGATTCGTGTGCATGCCACGGCGGACTACCCCAGCCCTGAAGACGCGATCAGGTTCTATCTGGCGGAAGAAGGCTTGAATATCGGCGATATCGGGGCAGTTTGCCTGTCGGTTGCCGGGCCGGTGAGCGGCGATGAATTCAAGTTCACCAATAATCACTGGCGCCTGAGCAAGACGGCGTTTTGCCAGGCGTTGCAGGTGGACGAACTGCTGCTGGTCAACGATTTTTCGGCCATGGCCCTGGGCATGACCCGCCTGCAGCCCGACGAATTCCGGGTAGTCTGCGAAGGCACCCCGGAGCTGTTGCGCCCGGCAGTGGTGATCGGCCCCGGCACCGGCCTGGGCGTCGGTACCCTGCTGGACCTTGGCGCAGGGCGCTTTGCGGCATTGCCGGGGGAGGGTGGCCATGTTGACCTGCCCCTGGGCAGCCCGCGCGAAACCCAGTTGTGGCAGCACATCCACAGCGAGATCGGCCATGTCAGCGCCGAAACCGCCTTGAGCGGCGGCGGCTTGCCGCGCCTGTACCGGGCGATCTGCGCGGTGGACGGGCACACACCGGTGCTGGACACGCCCGAGGCCATCACGGCAGCGGGCCTGGCGGGCGATCCGGTGGCGATGGAAGTCCTGAACCAGTTCAGCATCTGGCTGGGCCGCGTGGCGGGCAACAACGTGCTGACCACCGGCGGGCGTGGTGGCGTGTACATCGTGGGCGGGGTGATACCGAGGTTTGCCGACTTCTTTATCAACAGCGGTTTTGCCAAGAGCTTTGCCGATAAAGGCTGCATGAGCGACTATTTCAAAGGGATTCCGGTGTGGCTGGTGACCGCGCCGTATTCCGGGTTGACCGGGGCGGGTGTGGCGCTTGAGCAGGCATTTGCTTAGGCTGTGATGGCCTCATCGGGGGCAAGCCCCTCCCACCTATCGATTTGTGAATACCTTCAAATGTGGGAGGGGGCTTGCCCCCGATGAGGCCCTCAAGAACACCCCACAACAACAAGGAGGCCCCGTGAGCGTAATCAGTAAATCCATTCTCCTCGTCGACGACGACCAGGAAATCCGCGAATTGCTGCAGACCTACCTCAGTCGCGCCGGCTTCCAGGTGCGTGGCGTGGCCGATGGCGCGGGGTTCCGCCAGGCGATGGGCGAGGCGCCGTGCGACCTGGTGATCCTCGATGTGATGTTGCCGGACGAAGACGGTTTCAGCCTCTGCCGCTGGGTTCGCCAGCACCCGCGCCAGGCGCAGGTGCCGATCATCATGCTCACCGCCAGTTCCGACGAAGCCGACCGCGTGATCGGCCTGGAGCTGGGCGCCGATGACTATATCGGCAAGCCGTTCAGCCCCCGCGAATTGCAGGCGCGGATCAAGGCGCTGTTGCGTCGTTGTCAGTTCGGCCAGGAGCGCAGCGGTGCCGGCGAGGTGCTGGTGTTCGACGAATGGCGCCTGGATACGGTCAGCCACCGTCTGTTTCATGTGGACGGCGAAGAGGTGATCCTCTCCGGTGCCGACTTTGCCTTGCTCAAGCTGTTTCTCGACCACCCGCAACAGATCCTCGACCGCGACACCATCGGCAATGCCACCCGTGGCCGCGACCTGATGCCGCTGGACCGCATCGTCGACATGGCCGTCAGCCGCCTGCGCCAACGCCTGCGCGATACCGAGAAACCTCCGCGGCTGATCCGCACCGTGCGCGGCAGCGGCTATCAACTGGCAGCCAGCGTGGTTGCCGGCAATGCCCACTGAACACCTGAGCGAACGCCGCCGCCGTTTCCCCGTGCCACGCTCGCTGCTGGGGCGCATGTTGCTGCTGACCTTGCTCGCCGTGTTGTTCGCCCAGGCGCTGTCCAGCGTGATCTGGGTCTCGCAGCTGCGCGCCACGCAGTTGGAAGGCCTGGTCACCAGCGCCCGTAGCCTGGCGCATTCGATGACCGCCAGCGTGAGTTACTTCCGTTCATTGCCGGTGGCCTATCGCCCACTGGTGCTCGACCAGTTGCGCAGTATGGGCGGCACGCGTTTTGTGGTGACCCTCAATGATCGTCCGCTGGACATGCAGGTATTGCCCGAAACCCCGCGCAAGCAGGCGGTGCTGGTGGCTGTGGACGACGTGTTGCGCCAGACCCTCGGCGCCGATGTGCATATCTCGGTGGAGTTCGTCAGCGCCGAAGACCTGCGCATCTTCAATGCCGGCCTCAAGCTCGACGAACTGCCGCGCTCCTGGGCCCACTACGCGTTGACCCTGGAGCCGGTCAACCCACCGGTACTGGTCACCCAGATTCAGCTGGCGCCGGGTGAATGGCTGTACATCGCCTCGCTGTTGCCCGAACCCTACACCAGCCTTGAAGAGCAGGGCCTGCCGGCCCAGCAGGTGTGGTTTATCGTGTTGACCAGCGGCTTCCTGCTGCTGTTTATCGGCCTGCTGGTGCATTGGCAAAGCCGACCGCTCAAGCGCCTGGCGCGGGCGGCGCGGGACATGTCCCTGGGGGCGGACGTGGAACCGGTTGCCGAGGGCGGCGGCAGTGAAGTGGTGGAAGTGGGGCGTGCGTTCAATGCCATGCGTGAGCGCATCAGCCGCTACCTGACCGAGCGCAGCCAGCTGTTCAGCGCGATCTCCCACGACCTGCGCACCCCCATCACGCGCCTGCGCCTGCGCGTGGAATTGCTCGACGATGAGAACCTGCAAAACAAATTCGGGCGTGACCTGGATGAGCTGGAATTGCTGGTCAAGGGCGCGCTGCAGTGCGTGAAAGACACCGATATCCACGAGAACATCCAGCCGGTGGACCTCAACCACGTGCTCGAATGCCTGGTGGAACCCTACCTTGCGCCCAACGGCAACGGACGAGTGACCCAGCATGGGCAGGCCCTGGCCACCTATCCGGGCAAGCCGCTGGCGCTCAAGCGCTGCATCGGCAACCTGATCGACAATGCGTTGAAATACGGACAGAACGCGCATTTGCACATCGAGGACGATGGCGCCGAGTTCATCCTGCACGTGGACGACGAAGGCCCCGGCGTGCCGGAACAGCGCCTGGAGCAGGTGTTCGAGCCACACTTTCGCCTGGCCGGGCAGCAGCAGGGCTACGGTTTGGGATTGGGCATTGCGCGCAATATCGCCCATAGCCATGGGGGCGAAGTGAGTTTGCAGAACCTGCGCGAAGGCGGCCTGCGCGTTACCTTGCAGCTACCGCGCGGATTGGACTGACCGGATACGGACCAATGTGGGAGGGGGCTTGCCCCCGATAGCGGTGTATCAGTCAGCTCATTTGCAACTGGCCCACCGCAATCGGGGGCAAGCCCCCTCCCACATTTTGAAACTCATTGAGTCAGATGCTTTGGCGCAAGCGGGCCAAGTCGCGTAAAGGCGGCGCGCCAAACAACCGGCTGTACTCCCGGCTGAACTGCGACGGGCTTTCATACCCCACCCGATACCCCGCCGCCGAGGCCTCCAGCCCTTCGGCAATCATCAGCCGCCGCGCTTCCTGCAGGCGCAGTTGTTTCTGGTACTGCAGCGGGCTCATGGCGGTGATCGCCTTGAAGCGGTGATGCAAGGTCGACACGCTCAGGTTCACTTCCCGGGCCAGGTCATCGATGCGCAGCGGCTGTTCGTAGTTGCCGTTCAACCACTTGATCGCCTGGCTCACCCGGTGACTCTGGCTGTTGGCGACGGCGATTTCATACAGGCGATAGCCTTGGGGACCACGCAACAAGCGGTAGAGAATTTCGCGGTTGATCAGCGGCGCAAGCATCGCGATGTCTTTGGGCGTGTCCAGCAGGCGGCTCAGGCGCAGCACGGCATCGAGCAGTTGATTGTCGATGCGGTCGACGTACATGCCACGGGACGTAGGACGCGACGGCACGCCCATCGGGCCGGCTTCGGCAATCAGTGCGGTGAGTTGGGCCGGGTCGATATTGATGCGCACCGACAGGTTGGGGTCTTCCGGGGTGGCGTCGATAATCCGCCCGGCCACCGGCATGGCCACCGAGAACACCAGATAGTTGAGCGGGTCATAGGCGAAGATTTCGTCGGCGAGGCGCACTTCCTTGCTGCCACTGGCGAGGATGCACAATGCCGGTTCCACCAGCACCGGCATGAAGTCGCGCGGCGTGTTGTGGCGGTTCAGGTACAGCGAAGTGATCGCCGTACCGTAGGAACCGTCTTCCCAGGTATGGCGGTGCACGATGCTGGCCAGTTCGGCACGCTGCTTTTCCATCTCGGCATCGAGGGGAGTGGGCTTGAGGTCAGGCGACGACATGAGGCGTCCTCTACACGCAGGTTTGATGGGGCTCAGCTTAGCGGTGGAGTTTCAAACAGTGTTATGTCAATTCTGCACAATCCTTGCCTGATCCTGCGCCCTGTCGTGAATCAGGCAAGCAAAGCCGCTGTCATCTCCCTGAAACACGCCGCTTGGGCGTGGAATAAAACGGCTGCGCGAACGTCCTGCCTACGCTTCTGGCAGGATTGTGCAAGAAGCCTGCAGGAATCGACTAACCGCGCCCAACCCTGCGCCGCTATCTTTGATCCTGTGGCAACACGCCCTCACCGTGGTTGCCGAGCATCACTTCTCAACGGGAGAGTCGAACATGTCCACCCCCATTCCCGCGAGCCATATGGCCTTTATCCGTGCCCGTACCGGGTGCAGCACCGAGCTGGGTGCACGCTTGAGCAGTTTGATCGAACCGGGCCGACAGGCTCAGGGTTGCCTGCAATTTTCGTTGCAGCATTCCCAGGTCGACCCCGATGTGTGGTTGGTCACGGGTGTATGGAGCAGCGAGCAGGCGATGAGCGCCTACTTCAATTCCCCGGCCCTGATGATCTTCACCGAGTTGTTGAACGACAGGGTCGTGCGCAGCATGGACTTCCAGACCTTCACCGACGCATCCGCCGTCAACGCCTACGGCGAGTACCTGCAACTGGCCGGTTAGGGGTTAGAATGGCCGACTTTTCATTGGCCAGGACCTGCAACATGGCACGTAAACAATTTGCCCACCACGAAGCCGTTTCCGCCGTCGTACCGGGAGAGAGTGGCTACAGCGCCGCCGTTGCCGTCAAGGCACTCGATGGCATGGGCGCTCCGCGATTTCACAAGATCCTGGACGGTCAGACGTTCAAGACCGCGTCCGATGCCGATGATGCGGCGGCTGTGCAGCTTGAGTGCCTGGTTGATGTGGATGCAGACGGCCAACTGGTTTGGGCGCCTGCCGCTGACTAAATGGGTGAGGGGGCTTGCCGCCGATAGCGGTGGGTCAGCCAGCAAATTTGCAGCTGATACACAGTCATCGGGGGCAAGCCCCCTCCCACATGTTTGATTGCATTTCAGTCAGGGTTTTGTGGCGCCTGGCCGGTACATCTTGAACAGCGCTTCAGGGCCTAACTGGAAATAATCCGCCGGGCCGCCACCGCGCAGAATCGGCTCGGCGGCGGCCGTGTCGTAGATCCCATCCTTGAGCAGCCATTTGGCGATGTGCACCGCGACCACTTCGCCCAGCACCAGCCAGCTGGGGACCAACTGCTGGTCGGCGCGTTGCAGCTGGATAATCTGCGTCACCTTGCATTCGAACGACACCGGGCTCTCGCCCACCCGCGGGACGCCGACGATTTTCGAAGCCATCGGCGTCAGGCCGGCCAACTCGAATTCATTCACGTCCGGCGAAACAGCCGCGCAACTCTGGTTCATCTGCTCGGCCAGCGGGCGGGTCGCCAGGTTCCACACGAACTCGCCGGTCTGTTCGATATTGTTCAGGCTGTCTTTGCGCCCGACGCTGGAAAACCCAATGATCGGCGGAATGTAGTTGAACGCGTTGAAGAAGCTGTAGGGCGCCAGGTTCAGGCGACCTTCGCGGTCGTGTGACGAGATCCAGCCGATCGGGCGCGGGCCGACGATGGCATTGAACGGATCATGGGGCAGGCCGTGGCCGTTGGCGGGTTCGTAGAAGTGGATATCGTCGGACATAGCCTGTCTGCTCTCAATTCTGGAGCCCACATCATATCCAATGTGGGAGGGGGCTTGCCCCCGATATCGGTGGTTCAGTCACTGTATAGATGACGGATACACCGCTATCGGGGGCAAGCCCCCTCCCACATTTTTAGTCGGTGGTAATCCGCGAATGCTTGCGGGTGTCCTTCATGGTCACATAGACCAGCAACGACACCGCGATACACGCGGTCACGTACCAGTAATAACCGGTCTCCATGCCGATGCTCTTGAACCACAGGGCAATGTATTCAGCGGTACCGCCGAAGATCGACACGGTCAGGGCATACGGCAGGCCCACGCCGAGGGCGCGGATTTCAGTCGGGAACAGCTCGGCTTTGACCACCGCATTGATCGAGGTATAGCCGCTGACGATGATCAGCGCGGCCATGATCAGGAAGAACGCGCCCCACCAGGTCTGGATGGTGTGCAGGGTGGTGAGGATCGGCACGGTAAACAGCGTGCCGAGGACGCCGAAGGCGATCAGGATCGGGCGCCGACCAATCTTGTCCGACAGGCCGCCCACCAGGGGTTGCAGGCACATGAACAGAAACAGCGTCGCCGCCGAGATGGTGGTGGAGTCGGAGATGCTCATGCCGACGGTGTTCACCAGGTATTTCTGCATGTAAGTGGTGTAGGTGTAGAAGGCCAGGGTGCCGCCCATGGTCAGGCCCACCACGGTGAGCAGTTCCTTGGGGTGGCGCATCAAGGTGCGCATCGCGCTTTCCTTGGCTTTTTCCTTTTTGGTGAACGACTCGGTTTCTTCCATGCCGCGACGCAGATAGAGCGCAACCACTGCGCACAGGGCGCCGATGGCGAACGGAATGCGCCAGCCCCAGGCGTACAGTTGCTCGGTGGTCAGCAGTTGTTGCAGCACGATCAGCACCGCCAGCGCGATGAGCTGGCCGGAGATCAGGGTCACGTACTGGAAGCTGGAGTAGAAACCGCGACGTTCCTTGGTCGCCATCTCGCTGAGGTACGTGGCGGAGGTGCCGTATTCGCCACCGACCGACAGCCCCTGCAGCAACCGGGCAAACACCAGCAGGATGGGTGCACCGATACCGATGAGTTCATAGCTTGGGCTCAGGGCAATCAACAGTGAGCCGAAGCACATCAGGTAGACCGAGGCCATCAGGGCTTTTTTACGCCCGACTTTGTCGGCGTAAAGGCCCATCAGCCAGCCGCCGATAGGACGCATCAAAAAGCCCACGGCGAAGATCGCGGCGGTGTTGAGCAATTGGGCGGTGGTGTCGCCTTTGGGGAAGAAGGTTTTGGCGAAGTACAGCGAGAATGCGGCATAGACGTACCAGTCATACCACTCGACCATGTTGCCGACGGAGCCGCTGAAGATCGATTTGATCCGGCTGGAGGTCGTGCGTTCTTTCGCCGGCGCAGCTGCCGACCCCAGAGGCAAGGTATTGGAGTTATCCATTGAAGGATCCTTCATCTAGTTGTTTTTATGGAGCGTGCTTGAGCACTGCCTGACTTGGGCTATAGCAGAAGCTGTGCCAGGTGGATGAAGGCCCGGGGTAGAAGGGTTTCAAGGTTTTTTTGAGCGGAAAATTGCTGATGGTTCTGGGGTGATGAGCGGAAATCCGCTTATGGCTGCGGGCGTCATCGGGGGCAAGCCCCCTCCCACATTTTGATTTGTGAACACATCCAAGTGTGGGAGGGGGCTTGCCCCCGATAGCGATCGGAAGGCCGCTAAAGAAACATCTCCCTTGCCAACCCATGCCGTTGCATCTTTTCATTGAAGGTGCGGCGGGGCAGTTGCAGTTCCGCCAGCACCGCCTTGATATCGCCTTTATGTCGGGTCAGCGCAGCTTTCAGGCAATGCGCCTCGAAGGCTTCCTGTTGCGCCGCCAACGATTGCCCGACCTCGACACCCTCAGGTTCAGGCTCTCCAAGCCCCAGTACCTGGCGTTCAGCGACGTTGGCCAGTTCACGCACATTGCCCGGCCAGTCATGGCTGAGCAGGCGCCCCAACTGCGGCCCGCTCAAGGGTTCGACCTGGCGGCCCAAACGCTCGGCGGCGCTTTGCGCAAAATGCTCGTACAGCAACGGGATGTCTTCGCGCCGCTCGCGCAACGGTGGCAAGCGCAGTTGCGCGACGTTCAGGCGATACGCCAGGTCTTCGCGAAAACGCCCGGCACGGGCCTCTTCCAGCAGGTCCGGCTTGGTGGCGGCAATGATGCGTAAATCCACCTGGATACTTTGATTGGAACCCAACCGCTCAAGCTTCTGCTCCTGCAGCACCCGCAACAATTTCACCTGTTGGGCCAGGGGCATGCTTTCGATTTCATCAAGGAACAGCGTGCCGCCGTGGGCATATTCCAGCTTGCCGATACGCTTGCCCTGGGCGCCGGTGAACGCGCCGCTTTCATGGCCGAACAACTCGGCCTCGAACAGCTGTTCGGGAATGGCCGCGCAATTGAGCGCGACAAACGGTTTCTTCGCCCGCAGGCCGAAATCATGCAGGCAGCGGGCCACCAGTTCCTTGCCGCTGCCGGTCTCGCCACGGATCAACACATTGACCGGCAGCGCTGCCAGGTCCAGCACCTGGCGGCGCAGGTGCTGCAAACTGCGGGACACCCCCAGCAGGCTGGATTCCAGTTGGGCGCGGTGATCGGCCTGCTGATGCAGGCGGCGGTTTTCCAGGACCAGGCCGCGTTTGTCGAGCGCTCGACGCAGGCTATTGAGCAGGGTATCCGGGCTGAAAGGTTTTTCCAGAAAGTCGTAGGCGCCGTCGCGCATGGCTTCGACGGCCATTGGCACGTCGCCATGGCCGGTGAGTAAAATCACTGGCAAGTCGGCATCACGACGCTGCACTTCGGCCAGCAACTCCAGGCCGCTGAGCCCGGGCATGCGCACGTCGCTCAGGATCACGCCGGGGAAGTCCCTGGGCAACTGCGCCAGGCATTCTTCGGCACGGCTGAACAATTGCACCGCGAAACCCGACAGGCTCAACCATTGTTCGACGGCCGTGCGAATGCTGGCTTCGTCATCCACCACAATCACCGCGTTCAACATAGGTCGGGCGTCTCCAGCGCGACGGGTAAGGTCAAGGTAAACACTGCGCCGTCGCCCCGGTTGCCGGCGATCAGGCGTCCGCCCAGTTCATGCACGATAGCGTAGGACACCGCCAACCCCAAGCCGAGCCCGTCACCCACTGGCTTGGTGGTGAAGAAGGGGTCGAATACGTTGTTCAAGTGTTCTTCGGCAATCCCGCCGCCGCTGTCGCTGACGCTTAACTGCCAGAGCTGCTGGTCGGCGTGCAAACGGATCTCCAGGCGTTTGCGCGGTTTGTCGGCCATGGCATCCAGGGCGTTACGCAGCAGGTTGATCAACACTTGTTCGAGGCGAATCGCGTCGCCCCGTACCCAGGCAGGGCGGGTCAGGTCCAGCGCTACGCCGATGTGTTCATCGCGCAGGCGCGCATCGAGCAGATGCAGGGACTGGTCGACCACGGTGGCCAGGTCCAGGCGTTCGCGCAGGCCGCTGGGGCTTTTTCGGGCGAAGGTCTTGAGGTGGCCCGTCAGCGCCGCCATGCGCGTGAGCATGTCATCCAGCGGTGTGAGTGCCTTGTAGGCATCGTCCACGCGGCCGTGGTCGAGCAACAGTCGCAGCGTCGCCAATTGCATGCGTTGCGCGGTCAGTGGTTGGTTGATTTCGTGGGCAAGGGCGGCGGACATCTGCCCCAGTGCCGCCAGTTTGGCCGACTGCACCAGGCCATCCTGAGCGGTGCGCAGGGCCCGGGTGCGCTCCTCCACCAATTGTTCGAGCTCTTCGCGGCTGCGTTGACGCAGGCGCGCCAGGCGCCAGCGTTGGCTCAGGAACAGCACAAGGAACACCAGGGCCAGCCAGGACCCGGCGGCGGCCAGGCCGGCATTGCGCTGGTCTTCAAACGGGAACTGGGGTTTGCGCAGCAGGTGCAGGGTCCAGCCTTCGGCTTTGAGCGGCAGCGACTCCCAGATGTAGTTGGCACTGCCGTCGGGGCCGTTGACGCGCATTAAATGGCTGTTGTCGTCAAAGCGTTGCAGGGTGCTGGTCTCCAGCGGCTGCAGTTGCTTCTTGTCGTATTGACGAGTGGCCTTGAGTTCAGCCAGGTCGCTCCCTGACAGCGGCCGCAGGTTGCGATAGCGCCAGCCCGGCTGGTTGGCGATGAACACAATGCCGCGTGCATCGCTGACCAGCAGCAAGTCATTGCCCTGGGCCCATTCGCGTTCCAGTTCGGGAAACTCCAGCTTGACCACCATGGCGCCGAGGAACTGCTCGTGTTCATCGACCACTGCGCTGGAAAGGAAGTAGCCCGGGATGCCGGTAGTCACCCCCACGGCATAAAAGCGCCCGGTGCCCTGGCTCAAGGTCTGGCTGAAATAGGGGCGAAAGGCGTAGTTGTGCCCCACGTAACTGCTGGGCAGCTTCCAGTTGCTGGCGGCCACGGCCAGGCCGGTGCGGTCCATCAGTTCCAGGGTGGACGACTGCGCGGCGCTGTTGATGCGTTCCAGCTTGCGGTTGAGCAGGTCCTGGGTGCTGGCATCCAGCGGGCCTTTCAAGGCGTTGATCATCTCCGAGTCCAGGGCCAGCACGGCGGGCAGGGCGCGGTAGCGTTCGATCAGGGTGTGCAGCGAGTTGGCATACAGCGCGAGCTGCTGGTTGGCGCGGGCGGCATCGTCCACCAAAGCCTGGCGTTCGGCATGGCGCGTAGCCAGGGCGGCAGCCAGTACTGCACCGGCGATGATCAGCAGCGAATAGAAGGTCAGGCGCAGGGAGCGAGGGATCGCGATCATACGATGATCAACAGGCCGGTAAGGGGCGAGCACCATACCATGAGCCATTGGGTAGTGCAGTCAGAGGACTGGTGTGGGAGGGGGCTTGCTCCCGATAGAGGTATGCCAGTCAGCCTATCTGGAACTGACTAACCGCTATCGGGAGCAAGCCCCCTCCCACATTTGGCTGCACTCATCATGAAAAAAGGCGACTGGGACGTGGGGCCGCAGTCGCCTTTATCCTTGGAGGGAGGTGCTTACTGCACTTCCACCGCGAGGCTCTCACTGATCTTCTTCTGCCAGATGGCAGGACCGGTGATGTGTACCGACTCGCCGTTGCTGTCCACCGCAACGGTGACCGGCATGTCCTTCACGTCGAACTCGTAGATCGCTTCCATGCCCAGTTCGGCGAAAGCGACGACGCGCGATTGCTTGATGGCTTGCGCCACCAGGTACGCGGCGCCGCCCACGGCCATCAGGTACACGGCCTTGTGGTCCTTGATCGCTTCGATGGCGGTGGGGCCGCGCTCGGATTTGCCGATCATGCCCAACAGGCCGGTTTGTTCGAGGATCTGACGGGTGAACTTGTCCATCCGCGTCGCGGTGGTCGGGCCTGCCGGGCCCACCACTTCTTCACGCACCGGATCAACCGGGCCGACGTAGTAGATGAAGCGACCCTTGAGGTCCACCGGCAGGGTTTCGCCCTTGTTCAGCATCTCGACCATGCGCTTGTGCGCGGCGTCGCGACCGGTGAGCATCTTGCCGTTGAGCAACACGGTTTCGCCCGGCTTCCAGCTCTGCACTTCTTGCGGAGTCAAGGTGTCGAGGTTGACGCGACGGGCCGATGGGCCGGCTTCCCAGACGATTTCCGGGTAGGCGTCCAGCGGTGGCGCTTCCAGCGATGCCGGGCCCGAACCGTCGAGCACGAAATGCGCATGGCGGGTGGCGGCGCAGTTGGGGATCATGCACACCGGCAGGGAAGCGGCGTGAGTCGGGTAGTCCATGATCTTCACGTCGAGTACGGTGGTCAGGCCACCCAGGCCCTGGGCGCCGATGCCCAGTTGGTTGACCTTCTCGAACAGCTCCAGGCGCATCTCTTCGATACGGTTCTGCGGGCCGCGCTTCTTCAGCTCATGGATGTCGATGGATTCCATCAACACTTCCTTGGCCATCACCGCGGCCTTCTCGGCGGTGCCGCCGATGCCGATACCCAGCATGCCCGGTGGGCACCAGCCGGCACCCATGGTCGGAACGGTCTTGAGCACCCAGTCGACGATCGAGTCGGACGGGTTGAGCATGGCCATTTTCGACTTGTTTTCGGAACCACCGCCCTTGGCGGCCACGTCCACTTCCACGGTGTTACCCGGGACGATGGAGTAGTGGATCACGGCCGGGGTGTTGTCCTTGGTGTTTTTACGCGCGCCTGCCGGATCGGCGAGGATGGAGGCGCGCAGCACGTTTTCCGGCAGGTTGTAGGCGCGACGCACGCCTTCGTTGATCATGTCGTCCAGGCCCATGGTGGCGCCATCCCAACGGACATCCATACCCACGCGCACGAACACGGTGACGATACCGGTGTCCTGGCAGATCGGGCGATGGCCGGTGGCGCACATGCGCGAGTTGATCAGGATCTGGGCGATGGAATCACGGGCGGCCGGCGATTCTTCGCGCAGGTAGGCTTCGTGCATCGCCTGGATGAAATCAACCGGGTGGTAGTAGGAAATGAATTGCAGGGCGTCGGCAACGCTCTGAATCAGGTCGTCTTGCTTGATCACGGTCATGAGTCGCGCTCCTCTATAAGGGAACATTCAATAAAGGTGGCTTCAGTGTTGCATCGGTCGGCTGAAGCCACCTTCCACAGGCACGCCATTGGTGCAGGCGCGACGCTAAAAAGGCGCGGCAGTATAACCCGTGGCGGTGGCCGATACACCCGACTATGGTCAAACTGTCGCAGGCATGATTCCCTGTGCACGTCCCTTCTGATAGAGCCTTTATATGCCTGAACTGCACGTCGGCGAACGCCACTGGTCGGTCGCCACCGGCAGCAACCTGCTGGATGCCTTGAACCAGGCAGGTGTGGCCGTGCCCTACAGTTGCCGCGCCGGCAGTTGCCATGCCTGCCTGGTACGTTGCCAGGGCGAGGTTCAGGACAAGCAACCTGAAGCGTTGAGCCCGGAGCAACGCCAGCACGGTTGGCGCCTGGCGTGCCAGTGCCAGGTGGTTGGCGATCTGCAGGTCGAAGCCTTTGATCCTGTGCGCGACGGTTTGGCGGCGCAGGTGGTGGGGGCCGATTGGCTGACGGCATCGGTGCTGCGTCTGCGCCTGCAACCGGAGCGCGGCCTGCGGTACAGGGCGGGGCAGCACCTGGTGTTATGGGCGGGGCAGGTGGCGCGGCCGTATTCCCTGGCGAGTTTGCCGCAGGAGGAGCCATACCTGGAGTTTCATCTGGATTGCCGTTTACCCGGCGAATTCAGCGATGCGGCGCGACAGTTGAACAGCGGTGATTGTCTGCGCCTGGGCGAGTTGCGGGGCGGGGCGCTGCATTACGATCCGGACTGGCAGATGCGACCGCTGTGGCTGCTCGCTTCCGGCACTGGACTGGGGCCGTTGTGGGGGGTATTGCGTGAAGCGTTGCGCCAGGATCACCAAGGCGCCATTCGCGTGATTCACCTGGCCCATGATGCTGACGGGCATTATCTGGCCGGGCCCTTGGCAGAGCTCGCCGCGCAGCATTCCAACCTGACGGTGGAGCTGTGGACGGCGGCGCAGTTGGACCAGGCATTGGTGCAACTGCGGCTTGTTTCGCGGCAAACGCTGGCTTTACTGTGCGGGCACCCTGGCAGCGTCGAGGTGTTCGCCAAGCGTTTGTTTTTGGCGGGGCTGCCGCGTAATCAGCTGCTGGCTGATGTGTTTGTGCCTCGTGGTTGAGGGGGGGGCGCGATTAACTGTGGGAGGGGGCTTGCTCCCGATGGCGGCCTCTGGGCCGACCAGGATTTTGTGTCGATCCTGGCCCAAATGTGGGAGGGGGCTTGCTCCCGATGGCG